>JBOGEB010000024.1:0-32246 GCA_050743125.1 Egibacteraceae bacterium | reverse complement strand
GATCCCGGATGATCTCGATCGGGATGCCGTCGGGATCGCGGGAGTACACCGACTCCTCGACACCGCGGTCAGAACCCACCTAGGTGATCCCGTGCGCGCCCAGGCGGGGTTCAGCTCCTCGCAGCCGTGCGGGTCGACCGAGATGGCGATGTGTGCTGGACCCCGCCGATCGCCTCCTCCACCCGGCCCAGGCCAAGCCCGGGGAAGTCCAAGAATCCCAGCAGATTGTCGTTGTCGATGTCGGAAGAGGTGGATCGAGCCGGGTGGTCGCGGTTCTCGAGCAGCTCGATCAGGGGAAGCCGAGAACACCCTGGTAGATGGGGGTGTTTCGCGCGTTCTCGGGCGGCGTCGGCGCTGACGTTGAGCGAGATGGCGCAGGCGACCGGGCTGACCAACCGGACGATTACGAGCACCACCGCCTTGCGTCGGATGCTCGAGGGAGTGCGCGCGTGCGGGTGGGCGCTGGTGTATCAGGAGTTGGAGAAGAGCGTGCGCTCGATCGCCGCCCCGCTGCGCGACGCCAGCGGCACGGTTGTCGCGGCCGTTAACGTCTCGGCCCACGCGGGACGGGTGACGCTCGGCACGCTTCGCGGCCGGTTCCTCGCCACGCTGCTCGCGACCGCCGACGCCATCAACGCCGACCTTGCCGTCCGCTACAGTGCGCCCAGCGGAAGGAGTCAGGATGACGGCCCCCGAAGAGCTTTCCGTCCGACTCTCGGACACGACCCGGATCGAGGCGTTCAGCGACGGCGTTCTGGCAATCGCGATCACTCTTCTGGTGATCGAGGTCCGCCCGCCCGTGCACGACTCCGGGCGGCTCTTGACGGCGTTGCTCGCGCAGTGGCCAGCGTATCTCGGCTACCTCACGTCGTTCCTTTACATCGCCGTGATCTGGGTCAACCACCACGCGGCGTTCAGGCGCATCCGCTTCATCGACAAGGGTCTGAACTGGGCGAACCTGGGCATCCTCATAAGCGCCGCGTTCCTGCCGTTTCCGACCGCCGTGCTCTCCACCACGCTTCAGCGGCCCGATGTCGCCGACGCCCGGACCGCGGTCGCGCTCTACGCGCTGGTCGCCGCGGTCATGTGCGTGAGCTGGCTGGTCTTCTTCTGCTACCTGGGCAGGCGTCCCCACCTCGTCGAGGACGACGTCGAGGACGGATTCTTCCGCAAGGAGCGCGTGCGGGCCTGGGTCGGCGTCGTTCTCTACGCCTGCGGCGGGGCGCTGGGCTACCTCGTCTCACCCGTCACCTCCCTGCTGGTGTTCCTCGCACTCCCGGTGTTCTACGCCTTGACCAGCGAGGGCCTCACCGACCTGCGCGATCCCCGGCGCCGAAGCCGCGTTAGCTGATCGCCCGAGCCGGCGCGGCAGTCCAGGGCGTATAACCGGAGGGCGTGGTAGCCCATCCGGACCCCCGGGGCCATCCGGCGTTATCAGCATCGCGCAGTCAGAAGCACACCGTTTCCGAGGTCCCCCAACAGACCGTCACGGGCTCTGGCCGGTCCGGATCGTCGTATCGCATGAGCAGGTGGATGCCCTCGGCAGTCATGGTGGCAATGGCCTCGCCGAACCGTGCGAGCCCCCCGGCTCGGGGGATGCGCAGGCTGACGAGCAGGAGCGTGCCGGCCACGCCGGCGCGCGCGTCGAGCAGCTCGACACGAAGATCGTCGGGAGGTCGGCCCGTCTGCCGCCGAAGGGCTTGGAGGAGCTGCGGCCCCAGGTCTCGTCGCCACTGAGCGCGGGAGCTGACCCCGACCATCATGCCGTGGTGGGAGAACAGGAGCACCTCGTCGCCGTCCCCGGGGAGGACCGTCCGCAGCACGTCGTGCCGCAGCTTGATCTGGTGCCAACGACCTCGCGGATCCCGTACGTCGATGAGCGTTGACTGGTCATCGATGGCCTCGGTCTCAGCGGCCAGCACAAGGAAGCGGTTGACCACGAAGATCCTGCGGTAGGCGGCTGCCGCGCCGGACCAGACGCTGTGCCAGGCCCCCAGCAGCCCGCCGCCGGTCGGCCCGTCACGCCGCCAGGTGCGCCCATCGTCCTCGCTGGCCGCCCACGCCCGCCAGGTGGCGAACTCGCTCGGGCGCGCCTGCTCCTCGCCCCCGCAGATCCACCAGCGTCCCTCGGCGTCCCGAGTGAGGTCAGCGACGAGCAGGTCGGGCGGGAACGACCGGGCGTCGGCGCGGCCGCCCGCGCTGAGCAGGAGCCTCGACCGCTGCGGGTCGATCCCGGCCACCGTGCCGTCCGGGAACGGCAGAACCCGGGACGGCGGGAATTCGGCTACGGCCGCTGGCAGCGGCACGAGCGGCGCCACGCCCGGGTCGTCGCTCACGGCATGCAAGCGCGTGCCGCGACTGTCCCCGGTGCGCAGCAGCAGCATGCCGGTATCGAGATGCTCCAACCGTACGAGATAGCGCCAGTCTGGATGGACCTGTGCCGGCACGGCTGTCTCGGTGATCGATCCGTCCGGTTGGAGCTGGCTGACGAGGACGGCCTGCGGTGACCAGGCGGCCCATGCTGGGGTTCGGTCTGGCGTCACAGCAGCGCTCCTTGGCGTGGGAGGACTCAACGGGGTTGGCGGATGTAGGCGTCCTCGCGTGCGTCGATCTCGCCCATCGCCGCGTCGAGGCCAGGAGTGACGAGGTCCTCCACGATGTCATAGGCCGCTCCGGCGGCGGCTCGACCCGCTGTGCCGCCGACAATGGACCCGCCGATCGCGCCGATCACTCCACCGATCGCCGTTCCCCAGGGACCGAAGAGGGAGCCGACAGCGGCACCGCCCTTGGCCCCGGCCCATCCCCCGGCCAGCGCGCCCCCGACGCCACCTGCCCCCTCTACGAGCGTCCGCAGCCGGTCACTCGGCTCGGCGTGCGTCACCTCCCAGGTGACAATGGCGAGGTCGACCGCGATGAGGAATCCACCACCGACCCGCATCCTGGTGGCAGCCTGGGTTGCCTTGACATTGGCCCGCCCCGAGCTGCCGATGATGTCCTCGGGCGTCTTCCCCTGCCGGATGAGATCGTCGTAGGTGGGGCCCACCTTGTCGCCGTACTTGTTGATGTTGCGCGCCTCGGCCAGTCCCTTGGTGATCGGGCTGCCTTTCGCGCGGATTTGCACCTTCAGCTCGTTACGCGCCGCGTGCGCCCAACGCGCGGGATCCTCCACAGAGGCGCCGTTGGCGATCATCCGCCCGCCTCGTCGGAGATGGCGCGGGCCCCTTGGGTGTAGATCTCCCGCAACGCCGGCCTCGGCAGTCATCGTCCGTCCGGCATAGACGCTCACATCGTCGACTGCGTCCTCGGCCTCGCGGCCGATTTTGGCCTTGAGCCCCTCTTCGGTGGGGAGCACCACGCCAGGCAGCACCGGCCCAGGGGCACGGTCGGCCCGGCGGAACGCCTCGCCAACCCGCCCGACCCACCCGTCGGGCCCCTCCATCCCCTTCGCGTGCGCACCCAGCGTGTACGCCAGCTCGGTGTGATCCGCGCCGAACTCGCGGCAGCGCGTGCGATACGCCTCGAGGGACCGCCGCAGGTTGTTCGCCGTGGATTGCAGGTCATGATCCACGGGTTCGAGCTTCGAGCGGACGCCGCAAGGTGATCAGGGCGCGCTGAGACCGTCGTCATGACCACACGCCGTTCACGGGTTGGCGCTCATCGCTTCCCAGGCGGCAGCAGCAGCCTCCACGACCTTAGGCCAGCTAGTGTTCAGTCGCTGAAGTTTTTTAAACGTCTGATCGGGACGAACCAGGCTTTGACCAGGGATAACGCTGACATCCTGCCCGGCCTAGACATTCAAACGATTACAGCGACTGGACACTAGGGCAGGCGCGGAAGACCTCGAAATCGGCATAACATTTGCCCTCGTCGAATGCTTCTTCCAGAGCCTGGATTACCGCCTCGACGAGCTGTGCCTCTTTCTCGTCTCTCAGAATTTGCCCGATTGCCGAGTGGGCGTCTTCGCCAAGGGTGGTATCGTCATAAAGAGTGTGGATGACCATGCCGAAGTCATCGTAATAGTTCAGGGTTGGAAACTGGTGATCAACCCACACCCGCTGTTGATACTCCGGGTCAGACAGGTTCCGTAGTGTATCGAGCACTTCCTTCGCAGGACGGGATAACGAACACCCTCATGAGCGTTCATGGTGCGTCCCAGCTCTTCAATTTTCGATATCCTGATAGAGGATGGTGTATGCTCAGCCTTTTCTCGATACGTTTCAATCAGCTGGCCAGCACGATCCACGGATCAGTCATTACTGATAGAACCTTGAACAGATCAGCGTTGCGTAAATCCGCACGGAACAGCTCGACGGCGACCAACCTTTCTGGGTGTGCCCCGTCGAGTAGCGTACCGCCGAGCAGTCCGTCCGATACGTCGGCACCAGCGAGATCAGCCCTGCGTAGGTCTGCGTCGGTGGGATCAAATTCACGATCCTGCGCGCTCGCTGAGCGCAACCAGGTCGCGTGCGCCGCGAGGGCGGCAGGCACATCGAAGTCCGTTGGGGTGCTCATGGGAACAGGGCCTGGTCCGCACTCTCCACAGCTTCGCGCAGCTCGGCGATATGCTCGGCATTCATTCGTCCCGCTTGGACAGTCGCCCAGCCTCGGATACCGAATACTGGGTGGCAGCCCGTCGAGCCTCGTCGGCCTGCTGTGTCATGGTTACCAAACAGAGAAGCGCACGGACATCGATCAGCTAGCCGACATATCTGGCGCTGATCACTGTCATGAAGTTGGCTGTAAGCATCCTGCATCATCGAGCAGCGCTGCTAATTCCTGAACTTTTGGAGCGGTTAGGACGCAAGGGCGTTCATCGAATAGGATCAACGTACCCTTGCCCATAGATTCAGCGAGAACACCGTTAGGCAGGGTTGGAAAGGTTCCTTGGCAGCTCGACAAGTACGTCATCCAACCGATCACCGGTTGCCGAGGGCGAGGTTGCTGAGCGTCCCGTAACGAGTCGGACACAAGCACGGCCCAGTCTGGCTCCCATGCATCGACGACAGCCTGCATGAGCTTCCTCGCCAGGACTGGTTCATAGAGCGCGCTGGCTTGATCGGGGGCTGGCAGGTCCAGCACGAACGTGTTGCTTACCAGCCCAGGAGCCGTCGTGTACGCTCCACAAGTCACGCGAACACCGGCAGGGGCCTTCGCGTTGCCATTCCAAACGCTGGCGGAGTAACCAAGTTCAGTGATCACTGATTTATCGGCATCACGACGGTTCTGACCAGCGAGCAGTACGTCAACAAGCGCGCTTGCTTCGATGGCTACTGGGTATCGTTGTGCTGCCTGGAGCGTGTGGCCCGTGAGGTACCAGGAGCCGAGTATCTCGCTGACAGTGCCAAGACTCTCAAGGCATCTCGTGAGGCGCCGAGCACAAACCTGCACTGGCTCGGAGCGCGGCCCCCAATAAGCGCCGAGGTAAAACGGATCAGACGTCATCGCAGCCTACCGAACGGGAACATGGACCACCTCGATGCCTGTGATGCCCTCTCGCGCGAATAAACTCTTGATCGCTGCGGCCGTTTCCGGCTCGGCAACCGACCATCTAATCGGAGTGTCGCCTGCTGCAGCAAGCTGACGCCGTGCCTGATCAACCAGATCTCTAGCGCCGCCGAAGTACGGCTTGAATCTTCCATTCTCGACATGCGGGGCGTACCCTGGACCTTTCGCCTCTTGCAGGACTCCGTCTTTGAAGCCATCGAAGTCGATATCTCTGACACGATACACCTGGCCCGGTGTAGCGCCAGTGATCTGCTCTTGGTACGCGGCTGCCCGAGGACTCATGGACTCGTTCTTCAGCTCCCACGACCCTTGTCCGCGTAGCGCCTGCGGATCTTGGAGCTTTCCGTCTCTCCCCACGCTGAGGGGCGAGGAGCCGTCCTTGGTCAGCGGCTCGAATCCCTTACGAGGATTGACATACCAGTTCTCGCCATTTTTGACCCACACATTGCCGAACGCATCGACATAGCCCTTGCGGCCATCGACCATTCCCATCCTGGGAAAGTTCACATCCCAGTTCTTCGGCGGGACGAACGGTACGCTGCCCTCCGTCGGCAGCCCGAGCTTTTTCGCCTTCGTCAGCCAGTCCTGGTTCTTGTAGGCGATCTCCGCCTTGCGTTGGAGGCTGGCGAGCGTGCCCAATGCACGGTTGAGCCGTACCGGGTTCTTCCAGTCGATGTGCTTCAGCATGTCGAGAAGTGCCCCGCTCTCGGCAAGGCGCTTGAGCCCCGGAAAGTTCTTGAGAACCCTCCTGACGAACTTCACCGGCTTGCCGACGGCGTCACCCAGGTAGGGGATCATCGAAAGCACCGACAGCCCCGCTCCGGCCAAGTCGCCGTCGCTGAGGTCAATCCCGGCCGCGACGCCGTCGGAGATCGGCGTGGGATCGAAGATCCCGGCGATGTCCGCGATCAGCGCGGCAATCGCCTTCGCGTCCAGCCCACCCTCAGGCTCCAGCTCCTCGAACTCGGGCTCGGCGACCTTGACCGACTCTTCGGTGGTGAGCACCACGCCCTCCGGCGCCTCCCCCGGGGCACGGTCGGCATTTCGGAACGCCTCCCCGACCCGTCCGACCCATCCGTCGAGGTCCTCCATCGCTGTCGCGTACTCGCCCAGCGCGTACGCCAGCGCGGTGTGGTCCGCGCCGAACTCGCCACAGCGCGTGCGGTATGTCTCGAGGCGCTGCAGCAGAGTGCCCGCCGTTGACCGCACGTCTCGGTCCACCCCTTCGAGTTTCGAGTGGTACGCCGTGAGATGGTCAGGGCGAGCCGAGACC
The DNA here is from genome assembly GCA_050743125.1 of Egibacteraceae bacterium. GTDB lineage: Bacteria > Actinomycetota > Nitriliruptoria > Euzebyales > Egibacteraceae > JBOGEB01. The sequence continues at coordinate 25,468 of JBOGEB010000024.1, read as the reverse complement.
GTCGTCACGATCGGGCTCCATTTCCATCCCGTCACCGCTCTACACCGGTCGCATGCCACCCCGCGCCCGGTGTTCGTCGCGCACCTTCAGTCGTCGCTCCTGCTCTGCCGTTGCGCCCGTGGCGGCCGACCTGATCGTGCCGGCCGCACGTCGGAGCGCAGCGACGAGATCCCCCGCCTGCCGCAGCGCGGGGTCGACGGCCTGGTCGAACTCCACTCGGGTCGCACCCGACCAGTCCTCGCGGGCATGCTGTGCCTGCGCGGCGCGGTCCTTGCTCGCTTGGTCGAGCTGGGTGGCGGCGCGCTCCAGCGCACCGATGGCCTCGTTGGCGGCGGTGTGGTCGAAGGCGACGTTGTCCCAGATTGAGCCACTCATCCCACCCACCACCTTCCGTTGCCTGCGGCTGTAGGCCACACGAGCGCGGCGGACTGGGCGCCGCGCGCTCGTTCGGCAGAGAGAATCGGAGGATGCGGCGGTGCTCCGCCGGCTACTCGCTGGTCAGCCGCCGCCAGCGGCCATGATGTCGTCGTTGATCTTTTGCACCTGCTGACGCAGCTCCTCGAGCTGTGTTTTCATGTTGTCGAGCGCCGTGTTTGCCGTGGGCCAGACGTCACCGCGGAACTGGTTCGCTAGGTTGCCGTCCCACACGTTCGGATCCGACAGGGTCTGACCTTGCTTCTTCAAGTTGTCGATCGTGCTCGTCAAGTCGCCGTTGACGATCGACTGCATCTGGGTGACGGCGGTCTTCGCCTCTTGAGTGGAAAGAACGCGTTGTGCCATAGTTCGTAATCTCCTCGAGTTGCGGCGACGGACTCGGTTGCGTCATCCGACTGTAGCTTTGGGCAGATGCCGGTGCTTGTCGGGGATTTCCCCGACATCATTACCGGATCGTGGCGGCCTGGATGAACTCGGCCGCGCCGTCGTTGACGAGCCATCCGCGAGCGATGGTAACGGGGACGGGAGCGCGCCGCGGCAGTCGGACCCCCAGCAGGTCGCCGTCCAGGTCCACGTCGGGGCGCAGCAGTACCCCTGAGCGTGACCGGCGCACCTGTTGCGTCCAGTGGCCGTAGGCGGAGCGGAGCGTGTCCGCGCGCCCGGCGGCGATGACGTGCACGTCTGGCAGGCGCTGCTTGAGTAACCGCTCGATCGCGCCGCCCGGGTCGTCCAGCGCGTCGGCGTCGTCGATGAGCACGACCTGTCGGCCCCGGGACTCGGCCACCTCGGCGAGCGCATCGGGCAGCCCATCTGCTTGAGTGACCACTCGCGCGACGTCGAGGGCACGCAGTGGCGACGGCCGCGTCGCCACCACGGTGAGGCCGACGTCCGGCGCGGCCTCGACGAGCAGGTGGGCGAGCGCGTGAAGCAGGCCGCTGCGCCCAGACCGCGCTGGACCGGCGACGAGCACGTGCTCGGCTGGGTACACGCGCAGCACCGCTGGGGCGAGGGCGCTCTCGGCGATGCCCACCGGCAGCGACCACATCTGGTCGGCGAGGTGCACCGCGTCCCGGAGCGCGGCGGGCTCGACCGCGGTGGGCAGCGTCGACAGCGCGACCGGCCGCCGTGTCCCCGTGGACGCGCCAGCGGCGACCCGCGCGACCGCCTCGGCCAGCGTCGGCGCTGGCCGGCCGATCTGGATTAGCTGGCTGGTAGCGGCAACCACCGCACGGCCAGGAGGCAGGACACCGATCGACTGTGACTTGACCCCGAACGCGGAGTAGTCGTACGGGTCTGCCAGGTGGAGCAGCCATTTCTGCGACACCGTCGAGGACAGCGCGGTCGGCACGGCGCCGGCTCGGTCCGCGGTCACGACGGTGAGGATGCCGAGCGGCGGCCCCTCAGCGATGATCCGAGCCAGATGGTCCTGTACCCACTCGACTGCGGGGTCGTCGTACTCGGCCCTGAACGCTGCGTAGCCGTCCAGCAGCAGGACGAGTTGCGGCTCGTCACGTTGGGCGGCACCCAGCTCCCGGCGCCGGTCGAGCTCGCCCCGAAGCCAGCGGACGAGCCGCCGCTGCCGCTCCCCCTCGGTGGCAGTGATCACCGCGCCGGTGTGGGGCAGCCCGTCGAGCGGTGCGAGTTCACCCGCCCCGAAGTCGAGCACGTACAGATGGAGGTCGTCAGGCGCCGAGCCGGCCGCCAGCGACAGGGCAAGCGACGCCAAGGTGGTAGTCGTCCCGCTGCCGCTGACGCCGTAGAGCAGCAGGTTGCCCCTGCCCAGGTCCCAGCCCAGCGGGTACTGCGCCTGCGCGTCGGGATCGTCGGCCAGCGCGATGCGCGCGCTTCCGGTTGCGACAGCCTCCGGATCGGCCACCGCGTCGAGCGGCAGGTCGGTCGGCAGTGGCTCCGGCCAGGGCCGGCGTGGCTCAGGCATCCCGGACGCGGCGAACGCGGCCCGTGCGGCGACGACGAGGCGCTCGAGGTCGCTCGCCTCCTCCTCGGCTGACACCCGCTTGGGCTGCGCTGGGCGCGACCGCCGGCCGAACTGAAATGGCGCTACATCGACACGGCCGCCGTCTTTTCGGCTCACCCCGGTCACCAAGGCGGTCTGAATCGGCACGACCTCCGACGGTCCCAACCGGACGTACGCGCGGCCGGGCTGGCCACGGCCGATCCGCGCCGCGTCGCGCACGCCGATGACGTCGGTGGAGTCCCCGACGTCCTGGACCCGCAGCGCGATGCGCAGGTTGGTGTTCGCGCGGATGTTGTCCTTGACGGCGCCGGACGGGCGCTGGGTGGCGAGCAGCAGGTGGACGCCGAGGCTGCGGCCACGCTGGGCGATGCCGACCAGGGCCTCCATGAAGTCGGGCAGCTCAGCCGCCATCGTGGCGAACTCATCGATGATCACCACCAGCCGGGGCAGCGGGGTCTCGGCCGCAGCGGGCAGCCGCAGGTACGCCGGCAGGTCGGTCGCACCGGCCTCGCGCAGCAGCCGCTCGCGGTAGTGGAGCTCGGCCTCCAAGCAACGCAGCGCCCGCTCACCGAGCTGCGCGTCGAGGTCGGTGACGAGCCCGACCGTGTGGGGCAGACGGGCGCACTCGTCGAAGGCGCTCCCGCCCTTGTAGTCGACCAGCACGAAGTTCAAGTGCTGGGGGTCGGCGCCCAGCGCAAGCCCGGCGACGAGGCTGCGCAGCAGCTCGCTCTTGCCGGAGCCCGTGGTGCCACCTACCAGCCCGTGCGGCCCGTCACGGACCATGTCGAGCGTCAGCACGCCGTCCTCGGTCACCCCGATGGGGGCCACGGCGCCAGGATCGTCCCCACCAACCTGCCAGCGTCGCGTCAGCACCTCAGGGTCGAACACGTCGTCGGCGAACAACGCGGTCAGATCCACCCGCGCGGGCAGCGAGGCCCCAGCGGTCGCGATCTCCGGGTCCTCGAAGCGAGCGAGCGTCAGCGCGCAGGCGCGGGCGGTCTCGACGCTGACGCCTGCGGCGACCAGCCCCTCGACGCCTTCCCCGCGCTGTGGAGCGGCGAGGTTGGCCGTGCCGAACGGGTCGAGCAGCTCCACCACCGTCGTGCAGACCGCCGGAAGGCGGTCGGTGGTGCTCGCGAGCACGATCCCGGCGACCGGGCCAGCATCCCCGCGCAGCAAGGTGCGGGCAGGCGCGTTCCTGCCTTCGGTCAGCCCGATCGCGTCGATCACGGTGAGCAGCACCGGGCCGGTCTCACGCTCCTGACCGGTCTGGCTGGTCATTCGTGCCTGACCGGCCTCTAGGAGGCTGCGCAGGAGCGCATCCGCGTCGTCGGGCCGGTCGGCCAACAGCCGGGCCCCGCCGCCGGCGTCGAAGTCCCGGGTGTGCGGCAGCCACTTCGTCCACTCCCAGGCGCTCGCCTCGTCCGGGTCGGTCAGCACCGCGATGCGCAGGTCGGCCGGTCCATGGTGGACTGCGGCCTGGCAGACCAGCGACCGTGCGAGCGCGACGCTGCACGCCCGATCTCCAGCGATACCCACGACGCCGCCGCCGGCCAGGTCGACCGGCACCGGGACGTTCGCGAGGTGGGAGACCTCGGCCAGCAACTCGAGCACCTCGGTCGGGCGCTCGGTGTGGTCGGACTCAACGGGCGGCTGCCAGGAAACCGTGCCGAGGCCGGTGTACAGGTGGAGGAAGTCGCGGTCACTAGGACGTCGCTCCCACAAACGCACGCTGGGCGCACTCGCCCGGCGCAAGACCTCCGAGGGGTCGGGTAGCTGGGCACGGGTCCGCACCGTGGCCTTGGCGCGAAGCCGCTCCAACTCGTTGCGGAACGCCGCAAGGTCCCCGGCGAACCGGGCCGCCTCTTGCCGGGAAACCTGCTTGCCGCGACGGCGGCTCTCGACCCAGTTGCCGATCATCATCACGGGGGACAGCAACATGAACAGCGCGTAGATGGGGGACAAGACGGCGGCCATCACGGCGCCCACCGCGATCGGCACCAGGAGCGAGATCCACGAGAAGGGCTGTTTGGCGGGCTCCTCACGCGGTGGCTTGGGCAGCTTCATCGCAGGCGGTTCGGGGGGTGGCGCGGCGCGAGGTGGCCGGTTGAACGGCACGTTGCCGCCAGAACCAAGATGCCGCGCGAGATCGAGCCCGGCCGGCCGATCGTCACGCTCACGCTCGAACAGCGTCAGGTGCACCGCGCCCAGCCTGAGGAGCTCGCCGGGCGGAAGCGTGCGGGGTTGGGCCACACGCTCGTCGCCGATCCATGTGCCGTTCCGGGAGTCCAGGTCCTTGACGACGGCTCGGCCGAGCTGGTCGACCTCGACGGCGCAGTGCTGGCTCGACACGGTGGAGCTGTCGAGCGTCACATCGCAGGCGGCGTCGCGGCCGATCACCGTGCGGCCGGTGTGCAGCCGGATGCGGTGGCCAGCGTCGATGCCACTCACCACCGCGAGGATCGGCCCGTCATGAGCGACGGCGCTCACCGGCTGGGGACCCGCGGCCAGGCGGACGACCGCGCCGTCATGCAGCCCGGCCTCGGTCAACGTCAGGTACCCCTGCAGGAACCGGCCGTCCACGGCGACGCCGCGCGTACCGTCGGCCGCAGAATGTCCCAGTGCCTCCACGAGGTCCGCGACGGTCGCGTCCGGCACCTGGACGTTCACATCGACGTCACGGACGCCACCAGCGGTTTCGACGACGAGCTGCACCGTTCGCGAGGGTAGCCGCGCCCTCTTTCCGCTGCTACGGGCGCGGCTTCATCGCCGGGCGCTGTGTAGCGTCGCCGCATTGCGGGCCGCGCTCTACCGGCCATGCGGGGGCGAAAGGGTGTTCAGCCGGGAGTTACGGCGTCCCAAGCCTTCTCATACCACGGGCGGTCCTCGCGAGCCTGTTCCCGGCGGGTCTGCTCGGCGCGGGCATCACTGGCCGCCTGGTCGAGCTGGGTTGCCGCCCGCCGGAGTTCGTCGGCGATCCTGTGACCCTCGTCCACGCAGCCGGTTAGCCACTCGTCGAATCGCTCGCGGTAGGTGCCGCGCCACTCCTGTTTTGCCTGGTCGCCCACCCGGTTCCGCTCTCCTGCTTCGTGGTCGACGGCCGAGGCGGCGGAGCGCAGCTCGGCTGCGAGGTCAGCGGCGCCCGCAGAGTTGAACAGGACGTCGTCGAGATCGCCCATGACACCCCGCTCCCTCCGGGTCAGGCGGATCGATGCATACTGTAGCGAGCAAGCGGTCTGTCGGCAGCAGGCCAGCGGCGTGATGACATAGGGGATTGTGGTGGCGGTCAGCTCGGCGGACCCAGACGATCTCGACCTGTACGTGAATGCTGGACGGGACCTGAACGAGTCGTCGCGGAGGCGGGCCGGGGCGTTGACCGAGCAGTACGACGCGTATGCCGCCGCGCCGTCCGACTACCCCGTTGACGTCTCGGGCGTGCTGCGCGACCTGGTCGAGTGGATCGGGGTGAACGGCCTGGGCGATCAGTGGGTGCGGGCGGTGGCGCAGGCGTTCCGGCAGGCCGACACCGGCGGCGGGCCGGTGACGATGGAGGACGCCCGGATCGCAGCCTTGCTGCGGGACGGCGGCATGCCGGACCAGCCGCCGTCGCACGACGATCCGCTCGCCGACATCCTGGCCACCTACCAGGTAGCCGACGAGGAGATGGTGGACTGGGAGCCGCCCTGGCCCGCCAGCCTCGCCACCGATCCGGAGTCGCTCACCCGCACCGAGGCGCAGTTGCTCAACCTGCTGTCCCTCGCCAAGATGCGGGACTTCAGGAACGTCAAAGAGGATGCCATCGCAGAGGCGCAGAGGCGCTACTCCCCGGGTCGGGAGCCGACCCGGGGAGAGGCGAACGACGGGCATCTGGACGCGTTCCGTCACGCCTACTGGAACGCTTTGATGGCACGTGAGTTCGGACAGGAGTTCGCCAGGAAGTTCGCGAACGCCCATGAGGGTGTGACACAGGGCGGGAGGCCGGTGAACCCGGCGGATCGGGAGGCGATGGATCTGTACAACAACGAGGTAGGCCGCCGGATCGCCGCGGAGCATCCCGACGCCAGCCCGGAGGAGCTGGCCGACCTGGTCGAGCAATCCATCGAGAGGGGGGACATGGTGGTCATCGACCGCGACGGCGAGCTTGCCTACAGCGATCAAGTGCGCTTGGGCGAGCATGGCCAGGCGAACGATCCGCCACAAGGTGGGGGTCAGCCGGCGGAGCGGGGCGACAGCGGCGACGTGAACTCAAGGGGGGCGGGGAGCTGATGGGCTCGTTTCGGCGTCTGGTCGCCGCAACCGTCTTGCTCGTGTCGATGATGGCCATTGCCGGCTGCGAGGGGATTTCGATGACCGACAGGAGGCCGTACAAGTACGACACGCCGGTGACCCGAAGCCTGGGCGAGTTTCACCGTACCGGCCCGCGGGCGGCGGAGCGGCGGATGGACGAGTTCACGAATTTCGACTGGGACACCGTGCACCTGTTCGGCGAGGGTAACAGCTACCGGTTCATCGATGACACGATCGGGACGACCGTGTTCGGACGCGACGGGCGTTACTCCGACAACAGCGGGGTGCTGTTGATCTTCACTCACCAAGGCCAAGTGGTCCACGCTGTGGCCTTCGCCGGTGGGTACATCACCGGTGGGGCACACACCTACCCCCGGGAGGACGCCGTGCTCCGAGCCTACAGCATGGATCCCGGCCCGTATCAGCTGGAATTCGTGGACGAAGGTGGACCGACGCCGTGATCGCTCGTTCTGCCGCCGCGCGTGCCCGGTCGAGGGTGTGCTCAAGGTTGCCCTCCCAGGCCGCGCCAGTCACGAGGGACTCGGGACGGAGGTACGTGGAGGAAAGCCGCATTTCTCGGCCGTGGCCAGCGCTGCCTGTTCACGCGACCTCTCAGGTCGTCAGCCCGACTGGTTGCCCAGCGGGCTCCGCACGCCGGCCAGCGCCCGCAGCAACCGGGCGTCGATCACGGCGGGGTTGAGCCCACCCGGGTCGAGGAGGACATCGGAGCCATGGGGCAGGGCGAGGGCGAGCACGGCGCCGGGGAGTCGCAACGCCCCCGCGACCGGCGGGCGGGTGTGGAGCAGGGCCAGGTCCGAGGAGAAGACGGGTACCAGGCGGCGTCCATCGTCGTCAGTGACCACGGGCAGCACTGGGGTATCACCGTGGCGCAGGGCATAACTCGTGGTCGACGCGCCCGTCGGTGTGGCCACCGTGAGCACGGCGTCGACCATGGCCGCGGTCAACGCCAACTGCTCCTCAATCCCCCCATAGCGGGCGGTCTCGACGGCGTCCTCAAGCGAGCCTCCCGCGCCAATCGGGGCTGCTACCTCCAACACGCCAGGCAGCGATCGGCGATCGAGGAGGACGACGGTCGGGGTTCGCCCGTGGATCGTGCCCACCCAGTCAGTCACCTGGCGGGCGACGAGGGCGAGGCCGGGCGGCTGAGCAGCGCTCACGAGCAGCCCGACGGCGGGCGTGAGACGATTGCGATCGCGGTCGAGGGGCCTGCGGTAGTAGACGAACGCGGCCTCGAGGTAGCGGCGATTGGGCCGGACCACCGCCCGCAGCGCCCCGACGGCGGGGTCGTCGCGGGGCAGGACAAGAGGAACCAGCTCTACGCCGGCCGATGGGTTGGTCCCGGTCACCGGTCCAGGTTCATCACGCCGTCGTAATGCCCGAAGGCGGGGAACCGCTCCCAGTGGCCAGACACATCGACGTCGTGCTGATCGATGGTCTGGCCGCCGCCCGACTGGTCACTCATCCAGACGCGCTGGGTGCCGTCGGGCTCGAAGCGCAGAACCTGCACGCTCGACGGTGCGTTGGCCGGCGCCCCCTCGTCGAAGTTCTTCATGGCCAGCTCGTCGTGGAACAAAATACCGTCATGGGGCACGAAGTTGAGCACCAGGTCATCACAGCCGGCAGCGCCGAGGAACCGGCTGGTGACCCGCTCGGGGGTGACCTCGACTACGACCGGGGCCCGGTCCTCACGGGGAATGAGCGCCACGTAGGGCTCGCCGGCCTCGTGGCGGCGCTCGGCCTCGGCCGGGTCGAGCGCGCCGTCGAGTTCGGTCGTTCCCGGCCGCCAGGCGGTGCCGTAGGTCGGGGTGCGGTGCGCGGGGGGGCCGTCGGGCGGCGGGGGCAGGTCGGGGACGGCGACGTCGGCGCGGGGCGGATCGTAGCGGGCGCCGCGGGCCAGAGCACCCACGTCGGGCACAGGCCGGCCCTCGGCCAGCGCCGCCGCAGCCTCGGGGGAGACGCGGACCTCGGCCGGCGAGGTGGCGTCGAGGCGGACCGGGGTAGCGAAGCGCACTGCCCAGCCAAGCACTTGGCGCACGCCAACCACGCCTACCGGGGGGGCGTCGGGCAGGGCGTGTCGCACCCGGTCGAGGCTGGTGAAGGCCACCAGGAACCGGGGATCGGCGTCGTCACCCATGGCCATGGGCGTCTCGCGGTCGTCGCTGAGGGGGACGAGCACCTCCTCGTCGGCGTCGGCCGCCTCGGCTAGGCGCTCGGCGGCGTCAGTGTCGCCCCGGTTGACGGCGACGAGGGCGTCGGCCAGGCGGCGGGGCGCTTCGGGTGCGGGGCCGCTCAAGGGGATCTCTGCATGGCGGTGGCGGGAAGATGCTCATGGCCGGGCCAGAGCCGGTCGAGCAGGGTGGGGTCGAGCAGGTGCTCGTAGTCGCCGAAGTCGGGGAAGGCGAAGCGGTGCGGCTCCGGATCCCACTGGTCGCGCCGTGCCAGCTCCCCGCGAGGCTCGACAGGGGCGTGCCGGACCCAAATGGCCGGCTCCCCTGGCGTCCAACGGAAGCTGTCGCTGTAGTTGAAGTCGCTACCCGGGTTGAGGTCTCTGCTCGGGTCGCGACCGAACCGAGTGATCTGGATGGCGAAGAGCTGATCGCCGACCGTGCGGAAGTGGTGGACCAGCCGGTGTAGGCGGGCTCCGGGCTCCCAGAACTCGACCTTGGCGTCCCCGTCGTCGGTCTTGACGCCGACCACGGCTCGCCCGATCCCGTCGTCGTACACCGCGGCGTACCACGTGCCCTTGTCGTGGCGCCGCTTGGCGGTGCGCCCGGTCACCTGTTCGAGGATGGCATTGAGCAAAGGGTTCCAGCCCCTGCCGTAGCCCAGCAGTTCGACCATCAAGCAGGCATCCTACGGGGTGAGCACTTCCCCGTCAGTGGTTCGGATGATCACGCCCTTCGCCCGGGCGTGGTCGAGCACGGCCTGTGGCACGCCCCTTGCCTGTGACGGCACCTCCAAGATCACCCGGCCCTGAAGGCGTTCCCCGGCGATCCGTTGCCCGGTGAGCTGCTCCTGGCGCAGGACCGAGGGCGACGTGGCGATCTCCTGGTTCTCGGGGTACTTGCGCACCGCCTCGTTGATGTATTCGCGGGCGGTGGAGAGCTGCACGTCGGCGAGCTGGGTGTTCTTGCGCGACACGATCTCGCCCAGATCCGGGTTGTACGAGTCGAGGACCAGGCCGTTGGTGAGGCGGACCTCGTTGAACGGATAGCGGTGCCAGTTGTCGCGGTTGAACTGGGTGCCCGATGCCATCCGGTTGGCGATGGCGTCGGCCTGCTCGGGTGTGCGGCCCTGATCGATCAGGCGCTGACGCAGGGCGTCACGCACGCCGATCAGGTCGGGGTCGAGGCGGCGGAGCGTGCCGCTCACGTCGCTGAGCTCGTCGGTGACGTTGAGGCCGTCGGCCACACGGTCGAGGTCGCGGGCGGCTTCGGCCAAGTCGGAGATGGCGTCGAGGCCCTTCGCCCCCCGGCTGACGGTCCCCGCACCGCCGGTGAACACCGCCGCGGCCAGATCGGGCACGAACGCGCCCAGCCAGCGCGCCGGGTTGTCGCGGAAGCCATCGACGTCGATGACGGTCTTGAGGAACTCGACGGGGTTGGTGATGCCTTGCCAGAGCCCCGAGCCCAGGTTGGCCCAGTTTTCGGCCCATTTGCCGGGGTCGGTGAACACCTGGACGGTGAGCCCGCCGAGCATCTGGACCGTGCCCCATACCGCGTCCCACGCACCTTCGAGGAAGTCGAGGGCGCCACCCCAGAACCCCTCGCGGTTCTTGGGCTGCATGCCGTCCTTGATGCGACGTTCCAACGCCTCGCTCCCGCCGAGCTCTTCGACCTTCATGGCGAACCCGGCCAGGAGGGCGGTGTCACCTTGACGCTCTTCGAGAATGGCCAGGATCTCCTCGATGCGGTCGTGGTCGCGGTTCTCGGTCGCCGCCATGAGATCGTCGAACAGCCTTTGGCCCTCGGCGACCTTGCGGCGGGTCTCCATCGGCGGGTCGGCCAGGCCCGGAGGCAGGTTGGCGATCACCGCGTCGTCCTCCACGTGGACCACGGCTGCCCCGGAGGTGTCGGCCAGCAAGAAAGCCTGGCCCACCGCGCCGACCCACACGTCGAGCTCCTGCGCGCCGAGGGTGGCAACGCGTACCTCGCCGGCCACGTCGGGGATCTCCCCGCTCACGTACTCCGAGCAACGGGTTCGCACCGCGTCGAGCTTCTCGGTGATGCCCGCCCCACCGAGGTGGTCGAGCACGGCTTGACCCTCGTTGTGCATCGACGCCGCGTACCCGATGAGGGCCTCAGGGTTGGCCGAGCTGCGACTCATCAGCGGCCACCCTGGCAGCAGTCGGGCTCGGCGCAGAGCGACCGCAAGCGCTCCCGACCGCTCTGGGCCGCCGCGGCGGCGTCGATGCCGTCGCGGATACGCCCGACAAGGCGGCTGATGCCGTCGGCCACCCCGGTCAAGGTGTCCTGGGTCACGGGGAACTCGCGGGCGAAGTCGTCGTCGAAACGACCCGACCAGTCGTTACGGGCCTCGGGAGCGGCGAGGCCCCTGGTCTCGGCCAGCGCGCGCACGAACCGCTCGAGCAGCTCGAGCTCGCCGATGGCCTCGTTGGCCGCCGCATGGTCGAATGCCACGTCGTGGCAATACCAGGCCAGCGGCACTGGCGCCATTGCGCTTACCTCCATCACGGTGCCACGGTCGCGACCAGCGGTTTCGACTACGAGCCGCAGCGTTCGCCAGGGTAGCCACGCCTCCCGCTAGCTGCTTCACCACTCATGATCTGCTCGAGGACACCGCCGTGCGACGCCGAGCGGTACCATCGCCTGATTCCGGCCCATGCCGCAGGTGATCCGGTGGGTGTTCACGCAGGTCGCGATGTCCACTTCAACTTCGCGCTGGCGCTTGAGGTGGCCCGCATGTGCGATGTGCTCGCCCGCTACCTCACCGACAAGCAGTCGGCCCGCGAAGGGGTGGCCCGCACCGCGCAGGTTGACTGGGCCGGTCCCCACGCCCAGACCTTCGAGCAGCATCTGGGCGCCTCCCACATCGACGCCGACCGCCTCAGCGCGGCGTTGCGGGCGCTGGCCGGCGAGTTGGCCTCAAGCTGGGCCAAGGCCCGGGGCGAGCAGGACCGGGTGAACTTCGCTCGCCACGTGGAGCGGGAACGGGAGGATCGCAGCTTCTTCGAGGAGGTCGGTGACTTTCTCTTCGGGGAGTCGGACTACGGCGACCCCCCAGCCGACCCGCCCGTGCCCACCGCGCCCGACTTCACCCCGACCCGCGCCCCGATGTACGAGTGAGGCCTATGGGCCGGGGCAGCGGCTCTTGTCAGCGAAGGCATCGGGAGACAGGGACTCGTTGTGGAAGAGGATTCGCCCCTCCGTCAGATTCTGTTGGCGGAACCCTTGAATCCAGTGGTCACCGCCGTCGAGCTGCACTTGCACGATATATCCGTATTCCTGACCGAGGCTGTCGAGGCCGGCGGGAGGCCAGGGCACCCGTTCGGTGCCGCCGGGTGGCACCTGGCCCAGCACGACCCGGCGCAGGTCGGTGGCGGGGGGCGAGAAGTCGACCTGCCAGACGCGGGGATAGTCACGGCTCTCGGCGGTTTCGCGCACCCCGGTGACGTGGAGGCTGGTAATGCCTGCTGGCGAGCACGGCACCAGCAGCACCTCGACCTCGCCTGACGAGGCCCGGATCGCAACCGGGTCTTCGGCCTCGAAGGCGCTCCACGGCAGCTCACACCCAGTGAGGACGATCGCAGCTGTGGCTGCCACCAGCCAGGCGCCTCGGCGACGAGTGCTCATGGCTGCGGGGCCGTCGCCGAGGCGTTCGGGTCGGGGCAGCGGTGCTGGTCGGCGAAGGCCTCGGGAGACACGGGCCGGTCGTGGAACATGACCCGACCGTCGGTGAGATCCCGTGGAGGGCTGAACCCCTGGTGCCAGTAGTCGCCGTTGTCGAGTACGACGCGCACGACATAGCCGAAGTCTGCGTCCTCGGCGGCGAGGCCCGCAGCGGGCCAAGGCACCCGTTCGGTGCCGCCGGGCGGCACGTCGCGCAGGACGACTCGGCGCAGGTCGGTGGCGGGAGGCGAGAAGTCCACCTGCCAGACGCGGAGGTCACCGGCGCGTTGGACGACCTCTCGCGGAGCGGTGACCTCGAAGCGGGCGACACGAGCCGACGAGCATGGCACCAGCAGCACCTCGATCTCGCCTGACGAGGTCGCCCGGACCGCTACTGGGTCCGCGTGGTCAGGAGCGCTCCACGGCAGCGCACACCCGGCGGCGGCGACCATGCCCCAGGCGGCCAACAACCGGACGCCTCGGTGGCAGGTGCGCATCACGGCTGTGTACCTGGCCCGCCGGATCTGGTCAACTCCGGCGCGCGGAAGGCGCGCGGGCTAACAGCCGGGTCGGTCGACGTAGCACCCGTCCTCCAGCCCGGCGTCCCGCTCGTACCTGTTCTCAGCGCCGGGATGGAAGGCCTCCTCCGTGAAGTACGCGATCGGGAAGCCGATTCCGCCGCCGAAGCTCGCCCACTGCCCGGCGTGGATCGACTCGTGGCGCATGGTGCGCTCGTCGGGGTTGGGGTTGCCCGTCACGAAGGTGCTGCCGTAGGTGGTGCCGCCCCGGTTGAACCCGAAGGATGACCCGGCGGCCACCCACATCCCGGTTTTCTTGTCGTAGCGCAGGTCCGCGTCCCCGATCAGGCCCAACCCGAGGCCGAACGTCGTGGAAGGGCCGTTCACGAAGTTGCGGACGAGGTGGCCGGGGTCGAAGTCGCCGTTGGCCATGGTGGCCAGTACCTGCACGGTGCCCGTCAAGAGGTGCACCGGCCAGCCGATCACCGGGATGCTGCCGACGGCACCCACCACGACCAGGACGCCGCCGGCCACGTAGCGCGCGCCGGTGGCGATGGCCTCGCCGACGTCCTCCAATGCCTGGCCGGCTCGGTCGACCAGGCCGGTCTGACGCTGCTCGCGTATCTGCTGGTATTCCGCCATCGACAGGGGCCGCAGGCCGAGCGGGTCGAACAGGCCGAGGGGGTTGTTGGCGGCGTAGTGGTACGGGTTGGTGGCCACCGCCTGACCGGCCACACCGGGCAGTGGGTCAGGTGACAGGAACGCCCTGGTGCGCGGGTCGTAGGACCGGTGGCCGAGCCAGGTCAGGCCAGCGACGGCGAGCCCGCCGCCGAAGCTCGGGCGCGTGCCGTCAACGCCCGTGCCCCAGGGGTCGGTGGCGCCCAGCGAGCCTTGCCAGTCGACGCCCAGCCAGCGGGCGCCGGGCGGGCCGGCGGCGGCGATTGGCGAGCCCGGCAGGCCGATCAGCTCCTCACCGTCGATGGCGAGCAGCTCGGGCACGGCGCCCGCCAGGTCCCACGTCAGGCGGGTGCCGTTGACGTCGGTCAGCGAGCCGAGCGCATCGACGTCGAGGCGGACCGAGCCGGAGGGCCGCTCGACGCCGACGAGACGGTCAAGCGCGTCCCAGGTGTAGGTCGTCTCACCCGCCTGGCCGGCCTCTCGGATGCGGCGTCCGGCGGCGTCGTGGTCGATCGTGGTGGGGCCGTCGGGCCCGTCGATGCGCACTAGCTGGCCGGCGTCGTCGTGACGGAAGCGGCGGACGCCCTCAGGGCCGGTCTCGACGGCCAGCCGTCCGCAGGCGTCGTAGTCCCAGCGCCACGAGCCCGCCACGCCGTCGGCGCCGATCAGCTGGCCGGCGTCGTCGTAGCGGTAGCGGGTGACGGGGCCGTCGCGCTGGACGACGACCCGGCCGGCGTCGTCGCGCGACAGCTCGGTCGTGCGTGAGCCCTTGGCGGTGGTCTGCGCGTAGCCCACCACGTCCCCGCCGGCGTCCAGCCGCCAGCGCTGCTCGACGCCAGCGGCCTCCACCCCGACGAGGCGGCCGTCGGGGTCGCGCTCGAGGCGGACCGGGCCGGTTCCTGGGTGGGTGATCGCCGCCAGCCTGCAGGCGTTGTCCCAGGAGAAGGTGGTGGTGACGCCGCCGGGGGTGGTGCGGGCGGTGAGCAGGCCGTCACGGTCGTGGGTCCAGGCCAGCGCGCGACCGTCGGTGTCGAGCTGCTCGAGCAGCCCGTCGGGCCCCCAGTCGAGCCGGTGGGTGCGGGCGGCGGCCGGCTCGCGGACGATGACGGGGCGCCCCCGGGCGTCGAGATCGGCCTTGGCGACGGTCTCGCCGTCGACTGCCACGCTCCTGATGCGGCCTTCGCCGTCGCGCTCCAGTTCGACGCGCTCACCGGTGGGCCGCTCGACCCGAGTGACGCGGCCTTCGCCGTCGCGCTCGTAGCGGGTAGCGCGCCCCAGGGGGTCGGTGAACGCCACGAGGTGACCGACCGGGTTGTATTCGGCCCGGCTCACGTTGCCCAGCGGGTCGGTGACCGCTACGGGGTTGCCCAAGCCGTCGTAGTCGATGTGGACGGTGTGGCCGAGCGGATCTGTGGCGGCGATCAAGGCGCCGCGGGGATCGTAGGCGAAGCGGCGTATCGCGCCGCCGGGGTCGATGATCCTGATGGGCCGACCGGCGTGGTCGATCGTGCTGTGCCACACCCGGCCGCCGCGTTCGTGGGTGACGACCCGCCCGTCGGCGTCGTAGCCGAACCGTTCCCTCCGGCCCGACGGGAAGATGGCCTCCACCAGCCGTCCGCAGGCGTCCCAGCGGTAGCGGGTGGCGTGCCCGAGATCGTCGGTGACGGCAGCCAACCGGCCGGCGGCGTCCCAGGTGAAGGTGGCCGTACGGCCTTCGGCCGAGGTGATCGACCGGGGCCGGCCGGCTGGGGTATACGCCAGGGTGACCGTGCCGCCGTCGGGCTGGGTCACCGACGTGGGCCGATCCCAGCGGTCCCAGGCCAGGGCCACCGCGGTGCCGTCAGGGAAGGAGCGCCGGATCAGCCGCCCGCCCCCGTCCCAGTCGAGGCTGCTCACCCCGCCTGCCCGGTCGACGACCTCGACCTCCCGGCCGGCCCGGTCGAACCGGCGGGTGAGGCGGTGGCCGTCGGGGCCGGTGATGTCCACCACCCGTCCTTCAGGGTCGTGGCCGTAGCGCCGCAGCCCGCCGGTGGGCTCGTGGACGGCCGACAGTCGGCCCAAGGCGTCGTAGTCGAGCTCCCATGTGGCCTCGTCGGGGCCGGCAACGCCGACGAGGTTCTGGAGCTGGTCGTAGCGCAGCCGGAGGCCCGAGCCGACAGCGTCGACCATCTCGATGATCTCGCCCGCATCGCCCCGTCGCAGCTCGGTGCGCGCGCCGTCGGGCTCGACGATCGCGAGCACCCGGCCGGTGAGGCTGCGCTCGAAGGTCCAAGTGTGGCCGGCGGCCGAGGTGACCCGTTGGCACCACCCGGCGTCGTCGCGCTCGGCCCGCACCGTGGCGCCGTCGGGGAGTTTCAACTCGGCGAGCTGTCCTGAGGGATGCCACGCATAGCGGGTGGTGTTTCCCAACCCGTCGGTGACCGCTACCAAGTTACCGTCAGCGTCGTGCTCGAGGCGGGCGGTGACCCCGTCGGCGTCCGTGACCCGACCGACATGCTCGCCGGCCAGCTCGAAGCGCAGCTCCCAGCCGTCGTCGCCCCACATCCGGATCGGATGGGCCTGTCCGTCCTCGTAGGCGAAGCGCAGCTCGTAGCCCTCGGGGCCGGTGATGCGCGCCACCCTGCCGTGATCGTCGTACACCCAGCGGTGCTCGGCGCCGTCGGGGCCGGTATGGGCCACCCGGTTGCCGTGCTCGTCGAACGCCTGGACGGTGGTCGCGCCCGAGAAGGCCGTCTCCCGCACGCAGCTCCCGTTGTCGTCGAAGGCCCGCTCGAGCCGCTCGCCGTCGTGGCTCTCGAGCAGGGTCAGCCGCCCGACCGGGTCGTGCGCGAACGTGGTGCAAGGCCCACCGTGGTCGTCGTCGACTACGGTGACTCCCCCTGGCTCGTACGAGAAGCGGGTGAGGCGGCCGAACGGCGAGCGCTGGGTGAGCACCCGGCCGTCAGCGTCGTAGGTGTTCACGCAGACCCGGACGCCGTCAGCGTCGATGACCTCGAGGATCCGCCCGTCCTCGTCGACGGCGTAGGTGACCGCACCGAGGGGCCGCTCCACGCCGATCAGGTCGCCATGGTCGTCGTAGCGGTACGTGGCCTGCCGCCCGCACGACGAGCGCACCGCCACGATACGGGCGCCGTCCCATTCGAGCTGGAGCAGGCGGCCGCCGTCGTGGTCGACCGTGGTGAGCAAGCCGCCGGTGTGGGTGAACCTCGTGGTGCCCAGGCCCGGACCGGTGACGGTGTCGGGCAGACCGTCGCGGTCGAAGCGCCAGACCTGACCCGACCGGCCCGACGCCGGCCGCCACCCGATCGCCAGCCCGCCGGTGTCGTCAGCGGTGATGTGGGCGGCCAGGCCCGGGATCGGCCCCCAGGAGCCGTCAGGGTTGGGGGCGAGCACCGCCACCTGCCCGTCGGGCCCGTGGTAGGCGACCGCGTCGCCGTCACGGGCGCAGCGGGCGTTGGCCCAGCACGACCACCCTCGGCCGAGCGGCCCGGCAGCGATGTGGCGTGACGAGTACGTGCGGCGCCAGCGCAGCACCGCGAGGCGCGCTGGCCAGGTGAGATCGTTCTCCTCTTCGAGAAAATGGCCGGTGGCGGTACATACCGGGTCGTCGGAGAAACCCGACGACGGCGGGCGGCCGGTGACGATCGGGTCGTCGATGGTGACCGCGACCCGCTCGGTGTCGGTGGCTCCGGTCTGCTTGGCGATGCGGTCGAAGTTGCGCTCGATCGTGCTGGCGCGTGCCCTGACCAGGGGAGAGTGGCCGTCGGCGGTCACGAACGCCTGCCGGACGGTTTCGACGAAGGTCTCGTCGCCTACGTTGTTGCGCTGGTAGGTGTCCAGGTCGGCCCAAAGGTCGGGGTTGGCGGCGTTGTACTCGTAGCCGCCGGCCTGGAACGTGTCGTAGGTGGCCTGGACCGCGGCGACCTTGGCCTTGATCTCGTCGTTGATCTGCTTGGACGCCGCCACGAACTTCGCCAGGTTGGCCGGCCGGGCCGAGACCCGATCACCGTTCATGGCTGTTTGGCTGCCGCACGCGTGGCGGCTTCGCGGGCGGTAGATCGGGCTGCGTGATTTGTAGGCACATCATGGCAAGGAGCGGCAGTTTTGTGTTGAGCTTGCGGCGCCCACCCAGAGGGTACTGTTGAGCTTGAGCCATTGCTCCCAAAGCAGTGGAGGTGCGATGAGCGGCTCGATCTGGGAGGATGTGGCCTTCGACAAGGCCGCCGCCGCCGAGGCGATCGCTGCGCTGGAGCGCGCTGCCAGCCAGCTCGACCAGGTGAGCAAGGACCGCGCCGCCCAGGCGCAGGACGCTCGTGTGGACTGGTCGGGCGCGGCCCGGACAGAGTTTGACCAGGCGCTGGGTTCCGCGCTGCGTCAGGCAGGTGACTTGGTCGCGGCGCTCCGGCGCGCAGTGGGCGCGATCCGGCAAGCCACCTCGGACGCGACGGCAGAGCAGCAACGACGGGTCACCGCGCGCGCTGCGCAACCGTGCGGCGGCGTACCGGCGAGATAGGGAGAAGTCTGTCGTGACCACGGTCTCGGCCCGGGCCGGACAATCTGGCGGCCTACTGCTCGCGGCTTGAAGGGGCGGACCGGAACCTGCAGACCATAGCGAGCAACTTGCTGCAGAGCCTTGAAACCTACAAGGCGCGTTGCCGCGACTTTGGCGCGGATTACACCGCGTTGGCGCATGATCTGAGCGTGCACGCAGTCCTGATGGAGCAGCTCGACTGGCGGGTTGGGCGCGTTGCTGAGGCGTTTCGCCAGGCCGACCGGGCACAAGGGCCGGTGGCGCCGGGCGTGGTGCTCAGCACCGAGGAAGCGGTAGCGGCCGCGCGAGAGCGGATCGAGCCGCAGACAGAGGAGCTGGTGCCGGAGGGCGGGTTGGACGGTGGGGACCTCGCCATCCTCATCGCCGATCTCGCCGGCATCGCTGATCCGACACCGATCTCCGACGGCGTCTCCGGTCTCCTCTCCCTGTTCAAAGGGGATTGGACCGGCGTCGGCCTCTCAATCGCCGCGATGGTCCCTTATGCCGGCGACTTAAGCAAATTCGCGAAATGGGCAGCGAAGTTCCGGAAGAGCTTCGAGGGGCTGAAGCATCTCGATGACGCTGCGCTCTTCAACATGCTCAAGCCCTTCGGGATCAATGAGATCAAAGATCTCCCCAAGCTCGGCAATCCCCAAACGCTGAGCAGGGTGCAGAACGCGCTGAGCACGCTGAACCGCGTGCACAGTGATGCTCAGAAGGCCTACGAGAACGGCGGCTGGCTGCAAAAGGCAAAGGATCTCAAGCTGCCGACTGAGGGGCCAGTGGCGTTCGTCCCGCCAAAGAACTGGGACCCGAACAGACCCCTCAAGGCAAGGGCGCAGAACGGGCGGATGGGGTTTGTAGACCGCTACGGCAACGTATGGCCCTTTGACCGCAGCAAACGCGAATGGGATGTTCAGCGGCCCAAGGACAAGCCGAACGCCTCGAGCCCGCTCGTCGAGCGGCTGAGTAAGGACGGCAGGCATGTGAACGTCGGGACTGACGGGAGGATTACGCACTGATGGCCGTCCAGGTCCAGCTCGTGCTGTGGGTCGAGGCCCGCGACGCCGATGAGGCGACGGCGGTGATCGATGACGTGGTCGATGCGCTGAACCATCCGGTCATAGAGCGCATCCCCGTAGAGGCGTACAAGGATCCCGGCTTGTGGCAGGCGGTCACCGATCTGGCTTACGTCGATGCTGACCTGGTCCCCGCGGTGACCGAGCTGAGTGCCCGTCTGGCGCCGACGGGATGGGACATCGAGGATCTGGACAGCGAGGCCCGCGCGTTCTGGGAGCGTGGCGACGCCTCAGACGGTGCTGACGCGGCGGCGTTCGTCCATCCTGCTGTGCAGGCAGCGTATCTCGAGGCCTTTCCGCCGCTCGAAGATCAGGAGCCGGCAGAGACCGAGGAGCTCGTGCCCCAGGGACCAGAGACCGAGCTGAGCGCCGACGAGTGGGCAGAGCTGCTGCGTGATCTCCGCGACATCGCGGACCGCGACACGAGATAGCGCACCTGTGCTCGCCCTCAGCCGCACCTGGCATCCCCTCATCTTTGGGCCATGCTCGGCAGGGAATCTGTCGTGACCACGGTCTCGGCTCGTCCTGACAATCTCGCGGCGTACCGCTCAAGGCTCGAACCGGTAGACCACGAGTTGCAGACTACAGCGAGCGGCCTTTTGCCCGCCCTCGAGGCGTATGCGACGCGCTCCCGTGAGTTCGGTGCGGATCACACCGCGCTCGCGCAGGATCTGGGTGTGTACGCGAAGGGGATGGTCGAACGTGACGTGTGGGTCGGGCGGATCGGCGAGGCGTTCCGCCAGGCCGACCGCGCCACCGGACCGGTGCCACCAGGCGTGGTGCTCACCACCGACGAGGCGGTCAACGCCGCACGTGAGCGCATTGCCCTAGACATCGCCCGGCAGCTGCTCCAGTACCAGGACCACCCGGTCAACCTGTCGCCTGAGCTTGTGCAGTACGCTCGCGAGGTGGCGCGCCAGGTCGGCATCAGCGAGCAGCTGATGTTGATGATCCTGTGGCAGGAGCAGCAGTGGTACCAAAACGCAGACCCTGCCGGTCCCGTCGATGAGTTCGGGCAGTTCTTCAACTGGTCACTGCGCGAGCTCGGCATCAGGCCGGACAAATCACTCGGTGTCGCTCACATGAAGGTGTCGACGCTGCGGGATCTCATCCGCACCCACCACTTGACTGACGTGAACGGCCGGGACCTCAACTCCTACAGCGACGACGAGCTGGCCAAGTGGCTCGAAGTGGACCAGAGGTCGGCGATCTATCTCGCCGGGCTGTACCTGAAGGACCTCCAGCACAAGCAGGGTGACTGGTCCGATAAGCAGACCTTCTACCTCTACGCGAGCGACAGTGACCAGGTCAGGGAAGGCAACCGCAAGTTCGGGGACGCGACGGAAGGCCGCCAGAACGAGATTTACGAACGGGGAAAGAACTGGGACCGGGTGATGCCCGCCATCGACGCGGCGTTGGAGTGGGAGCGGCTGAGCCCGGAAGAGCGCCGCCGCGCCCTGGAGACGCTCGCGGCGCAGCGATCTCCCGACCCGCCTCTCATCGGGGAGCCCGAGCGCCAGCGCGTACACCTCAACTTCCCCTACCCCCCTCCGCCAGGAGTCCAGATCGGGGCCGAAATCACGAAGGAACGGCTGCCGCCAACGGTTCCACCTCCCCCGACCAGCATGCCGCCACCTGGTCCCGCTCCCACACCGCCTCCCGCCCCGCCACCGCGGTGATCCCTCCCATGCCAGGGAGGGTGCCGCCAATGGTGGCAGCGATGCGATGGCGGCGGGCTATGCAGCGAGGAATCTTCCTGCTGCTGGCCGTAGTCGCCACAGCGTGTGCTACCGCCTGCTCCTTGTCCAACTCGGAGGTCGTGTCCTCGGTGAACTCCTCGAATGAGGCCGACGAGATCATCACCCGAATCCCGGATCAGCCCCGCTACCAATCGATGGAGGAGATCGCCGACAAGCTGGGGGTTGCCGGCCTGACGTGTACGGATCGGCGCACGACGCGCCCGGACCGGATCGACTGCACCCTCGAATCGGAGAGCGCGGTCATTGTGGTCTTTGGCTCGCCCGCTGACCGTGACGAGTCCGTGCGCAGGCTGACCGAGCGGCCGTGGCTGCCCGCGGTCTTTGTGGTCGGCGCGAACTGGCTGGTCAACGTCGATGCCTACGATCAGGCGCAGCGGGTCGCCGACGTGCTTGGCGGGATCGTTGTCCGCCATGGCCCGGTCGACTGACGGCCGGCGCCGCCTCGCCTGGATCATGGGCGTGGTATCGCTGGCCCTCCTTCCCGTGGTGGCGGCGGGCGTTGCGCTGCGTGTGCAGTACACGGGGCAGCCGTCGCCCTCGGCGCGTTCGACCGGGCACGACGCGCTCTGGATGGGCCACGCCTGGGTCGATGGTCGACGTGGACCGAAGGACATGGCAGCGCTGGGGAGGCTGGTCAACGGCAGCGGGATCCGTGACGTCTACGTGCATGTTGGCCCGCTCGCTGACGACGGGTCCCTCGACCCCGCGCTCCGCCCAGCAGCACGCACCTTCCTCCAGCGGTTTCGGACGGCGATCCCCGGCGTGCGCGTCTCCGCGTGGCTGGGCAACGTGGTCGGCGCGGATCGACTCAACCTGGAGCGGCTGGCGACGCGCCAGCGTGTGGCCTCCTCCGCGCTCGCGGTGCTCGGTGACGGCTTCGACGGCGTGCACTATGACCTGGAGCCGATCCGGGACGGTGACGCCGGCTTCCTCGACCTCCTGGATCGGACCGCAGCGGCGATCGCGCCACGAGGCGCCGTGCTGTCCGTGTCCGCCGATCAGGTCGAGCCGCTGCCGGGGATGGCCGAGGCGGCGCGGGCGTTTACCGGCCGCCCCCAGTTCTGGTCTGTCCGCTACCTCCGGATGGTCGCGGGGCATGTGAACCAGATCGCGATCATGAGCTACGATACTGCGCTTCCGGTGGGATCGCTGTACGGCGGCTTTGTCGCCCGCCAGACGCGGCTCGCGCTCGCCGCCGTAGGCGATGACGCCGAGTTGCTCATGGGCGTGCCCGCGTTCCACACCGACGATCTCGGCCACCACGAATCGGCTGAGACGGTCGCGGCTGCGGTGCGGGGCGTGCGGCTCGCGGTCTCAGGGCACCCGCGCCGGGCTCCTTTCGGCGTGGCCCTCTACGTCGACTTCGCCGCGACCCCAGAGGACTGGCGTGCCTACCATCGCGACTGGGTCGATCCGCGAAGCTGAGCTGTCGAGTTCTCGCGGGTTTGGTGTCGTGCCCACCGAGGAAGGCGTACAACCAGCAGCGCCTGCCCTACCCTCTGTGCTGCCTCGCATCGGAGACGCTAGGGATCCTTCACACCTTGGCCGGGTACGGGAAGTAGGAGCAGATCTTGATGAATCCCGGGCCGAGCTGGGCGTCCCAGACGGCCGAGTAGCAGCAGATCACCCGCCGGTCGGCCTTGGCGAAGCTGAACGAGGGGAGTGTTGCCCTCACGGGTGGTGGTGTTGCCCGCGAACACCGACTGGAACTCTTGAGCCACCCCGATCGCGACCACACCAGGCCCGGTCGCGGCATCCGGGTAGGGGCGGACGACGTCGATCTTGCGGTCGTCCTTGCCGAAGCGGATCACCGGGATCTCACGCTGCTCGGCGAGCGCGGTGACCGCGGCCCGGAAGCGGTTGCCGATCTTGCCCAGCATCGCCGGCGAGGGCACCGGCGCGTCCAGATGCTTGGTGAGGAAGTTGGCGACCTGCCCGCCGACCTGCAGGTTCGGCACGTAGGCATTGAAAAGAGGCGGTCGAGACACTCCACCTCCAACGACCCATGCCCATCCAACAGGCAACAGTTTCAGCTCGGCCGGCCGCGCTGCACGCGTTCGCTGACGTGGGCTACGACATCTCCACTGATGGAGGTGAAGGCTGGGTGGTTGCGGGGGGCGCTGGACGACTTCCGTCACAGCCGTGGGTGGCGGGAGTTCCTGCCGAAAGTCCCGCCGCTCGACGTCGACATGGTCGCGACCTCCGCTGATGCGCCTCGGCTGGCCAAGTTCGTGGCTGGAATGGCGTCAGCGTTCGAGCGCGCCGACAGCAGCATTGGCCCTGACGGCATCGCATCGGCCGACGAGTCACAGGTGCACGCGTCGTCGCTGGACGCCCCAAAGATCAACCTGATCCAGGACGGCGACCGCACAATCCTGAACACCACCGAAGGGCAACGCCCACATCCGGGTCGTCACCCGCGACGGCAAGATGGTCGTGGAGATCTTGGAAGACGACCCGCTGCGGCCAGGGCAAAGCTGCGTCGTCGAGTCACGGGTGCTGACCGACGAGCAGGCCCGGAACCTCGTGATCCGTCCCGGGGCAGGCAAAGACGTCATCGAGGTGGACCCGAACGTCCCGCTCGCGATCACCTCGGCGGAAGGGACAATGACGAGATCGGCGGGCGCACCCGCAGCGGCGTTTGGATCGGCGGCAGCGGCAACAATGTGATCTACGGCGGCGAGGGCCACGACCAGATCGACGCGGGCGCCGGCGACGATGAGGCGTACGGGGGGAGGGTCGCGATTACATCGACGGCCAAGACGGCAACGACCGGCTCTCTGGCGGCGACCAGGACGACACCACTTATGGGGGTCGCGGCGACGCCCACCTCTACGGCGACGCCGGCCTTGACTACCTGGAGGGCAGTTCCGGCAAGGACGCGCTCGACAGCGGTGCCGGCAGCGACGTCCTCTCCGGAGGCCTGGACGACGACACCCTGACCGGAGGCGCCGGGGACGACAAGCTCTACGGCGGCCGAGGTACCGACAAAGTGGACGGCGGGGAAGGGCAGGACACCGCCTATCGGGAGCGCGGAGAGTGGAGCGTGGCCACCGAGCGCCAGGTCACCATCGAGCTCACCGGTGAGCCCTGCTCGCAGGCAATCCACGTCGAGAAATCGGACTGGATGAACGATGAGCAGTTCGCAGTCTGGGAGGAGCGGATCGACTCTGATCTCGAGTTCCTCCGTACGTCGCCCACCGGCCGCAAAGGGCTCGAAGACCTTGACCCTGCCGGCCGAGACTCCGACGTCGGGTGGTGGCCCTTCGACGACGAGGACTACATCCGGCTCGTCCCCGCGGAGCAGCTTTATCAAGCAGACGGCTGAACGGGCGAACCACGGGCCGAGCGCCATGTTGGCGGTCACCGATATCGACCGGTCTCGCGTTCAGATCGGGGACGACGGGGTTCTCGATGTCGGTCGTGCCCTCCGCCCTCCCATCGAGGGCGTTGTGCCTATCGCCGTTCCGAGAACTGGCAGGACGGCAATCCCCCCGAGCGAATCGTTCGGTGAGGAGTTGCCGCTGCATCGAGGCCGAGGTCCGCTGGAAACGGTCGACGGGCCGGTACCGTTCGCCGGCATCACGGGTGGGGTGCCCGCTTCTGCGTGGGCTTGATTTCGGACCATGAGGTGCAGCCCTACGAGCGGCGGGGGATGCTCGTGACGCTGTTCGAGGACAAGGCGGCGGCTGCGGCCCAGCGGGTGGTGTGCAGCGACGTGGTCCCGCTGGGGGTCAACGCTGACGGGTACCTGGTGCCACGTCGCTGACGAACGGGCTTCGCTCCGTCCCTACGAGAGGCAGTGCTGGGCCGGGTGAAGCCCACCGTGACATGCCGATGGCGTCCTCGGCGCTAATGGACCCGATCTGTTGTAGTAGCCGGCCACGTTACCGACCAGGCTGAAGGCGGCGGTGAACGACTGGAACAGCACCGGGTCGACATAATGACGAGGTGAGGCGGAGCGGCAGAGCAGTTAAGGGCTCCCGCTGAGGCGGCCTTACCTCGTCTTCGCAGCGGACGCGGCATGGCGATGAACGGCTAACACCCGCAGCCTGCAACCACCTCCCTGGCCTGTGTGTCTCGTGTGGTGAGCACCCTCACGCCTGCGACGACCACGGAGGTGTCCGCCGGCATCGCGGCGTGCGCTGGCAAAACATGGCAATGTGGGAGTGCTAGGAAGACCTGCGCGGTTCTGGAGTATTGGCGCAGGAACGGGGGTCAGAGCAAGATGGCTGGTGCGAGTGGCCAGTTGCCCGATGTGGGCGACATCGTCCGCGAGCTGCCCGGCTACCGCATTGAGCGGCAGCTCGGGCGCGGGAGCATGGGCGTGGTCTA
>JBOGEB010000023.1:2597-32755 GCA_050743125.1 Egibacteraceae bacterium | reverse complement strand
TCGCCCAGCGGCTGCTCGCCCTGGCCGCCGGGATCTGGCTCAACCGGCAGCTCGACCAGCCCGACAAACGCTCGCTGATCGCCTACGACCACTGAACCCGACAAAGGAAACAAGCATCTAGGCGCCGGGAGGCTGCTCCAGCGTGATGCGGAGCCGCCGCTCGCGCTCGTCTTGGTCCATGCAGGGACAGCTCGCGCACAGGCCGTGGTCCGGCAGTCGGTAGGCGAGGCAGCACGTCACGCGCCGCCAGCCGGACGCCAGCATGCCCGCGTGGACGATCGGGCGGAATGGTGGCGCGTCGATCAGAGGCGGGCCGGTGGCGAGGAAGGCGCGTGACTCGCGGTCGAGCTGGCCCGCCGCCTCCAGGGTGCCCTCGATCTCGGCGAGCAGCGCGAGCGCGCCCGTGCACATGTCCGAGACCGTCCCCCACAGCGCGCGCGGCCCCCGGCGGGTGCGCTGGCGGAGCAGCGGGACGATGGTGGCGAGGTGCCCGCACACGAACCGGTCGCGCAGCCAGCAGCGCAGCGCGGCGACGTCGGGCAGGACGACCGCGTCAGGGTGCTCGGCGTCGGGATCGTCCGGCAGCGCGGCGAACGTTGGCACCACGAGCGCGGCCTCCTGGACCCTCCCGTCCGGCCCGAACCGGAACGCGACATTGCCGGGCGCCACGTCTGGGACGCGCCGCTCCGTGGCCAGGCAGACGAGGGCCGCGGCTGCCGTTCCCCGGGCGTACCTCTTGAGGAAGTAGGTGCCGATGACTGCCGGGTCCGCCGTCCCGTAGTGCTCCCCGATACTGGCGAGCAGCTCGTCGAGCAGCTCGGCGACCGTCGTGGCGGGCACCCACTCAGGCCCTGTGGGCAGCCCGATCCGCACCGTCCACCGCTCGCAACGCGCGGCGACGCGCGCGAGGGTCGCCGCGATCGGGGGGTCCTGGGAGGGTGGTCGGTGGGGGGTAGCGCTGGGGTCAGCGGATATGGGAGTAAAGTTCACCTTACCCAACGACGATACTCGCCGGTTCCACGTTGAGGCAACCCTAATATCTGTCCGCGGAGGGTCCCCCGAACTCTGCCATCATGGGAGGCGTACCATCCTCCCATGACCGGCCTCGTCGCGTTGCTCGTGGCTGCGGCGGTGCTCGTGGCTGTGAGCCTGGTGACCGCCCGCCGGCCCGAGGGGCCGATCCCGGACCTCGACGGGTACTTCGACCGCTGGCAGGCGCTGCACGGCGGGTACGACCCGCGTGGGCGCAACGCCTGGCTGCGGGGCTGGCTCGTCATGTCGTACTGGATCGCTCGCCCCCTGGCCCGCCGTGGGATCCTGCCCGACATGCTCACGATCTGGAGCGTGTGGCTCGCGTTCGCGGTGTTCGTGCCCGCGTCCGCGGGCGGGCACTGGCCAATCCTCGCGGGGTGGACCCTGGTGCTCAGCGGCCTGGGGGACACGATCGACGGCTGTGTCGCCGTGCTCACGGACCGGGCCACGCGCTGGGGCTATGTGTTCGACTCGGCGGTCGACCGGGTCAACGACGTGATCTACCTGTTCGCGGTGACCTCGGTCGGTGGGCCGGCCGTCCTGGCGCTCGTGGCGGGGCTCGCGTTCGGAATGCTCGAGTACCTCCGCGCCCGGGCCGCCAACGCGGGCGCGGGCGAGATCGGCACCGTCACCGTCGGCGAGCGCGCGATGCGGGTGATCTGCTGCTCGGCCGGCATCCACTTCGGTGGGGTGTTCGTCGGCCATGCTGAACTCGTCGCGACGCTCGGCCTCGCCGCCCTCGCGACGTTCAGCGTCGTCGGCCTGGTCCAGCTCGTCGTCGCCGTCCGCCGCCAACTCGCCGGCCTGCCGGCGTAGCATGCAATTGTGCTGACGGTTCCAGAGGCGGCCAAGCGATGCGGACGGTATCTCGAGACAGTCCGACGGTGGATCCTCGGCTGCCGGGTGGTCACGGCCGAGCGCCGTCTGCGCAGCCGTGCTGCCCCGCTCGGATTTGTGATCGGCCCAACGGAGCTCTGACCGAGCACGTCAGTCATCTCTGGGTGTGGAACGGTGGGACGTCCAGGTGAGTCTTCGTCGGCGACTCCGTGGCACCGTCCTGTAGAAGGTTCGACACACGTTCTTAGGCCGGGCCGATGAGGTCGGCGACGATGCGGGCCGAGAGCAGGACGAGGGGCAGGCCGCCGCCCGGGTGGCTTGAGCCGCCAACGAGGAAGAGGCCCTGAACGGGCCCGCGGTTGGGCGGGCGGAGGAACGCGGCGCGCGGACCGTTCGACGAGGTGCCGTAGATCGCGCCGCCGACCGCGCGGGTGCGGCGGGCGAGGTCGGCGGGGGAGCGGATCTCGCGGAAGCAGACGCGGCCGGTCAGGTCCAGACCGCGGGCGGCGAGCAGGTCGAGCAGGTGGTCGGCGTAGCGCGCTGAGGTCTCGGCTGTCCAGCTCACCCCCGCCTGATCACCGGGCGCGTTCACCAGGACGAACCAGGCCTCGTGGCCTGGGGGCGCGACGGCTGGGTCCCCAGGGACGGCGACGTACAGCGTCGGGTCAGGCACCGGCTGGGGTCGTGGCCCGAAGATCGCGTCGAACTCGGCGTCGTAGTCGGCGGGGAAGAGCACGGTGTGGTGGGCGAGGCCTGGGGTGCGGCCGCGCACGCCGAGCAGGACGACGAAGCCGGACAGCGACGGCGTCGTGCGGGCGAGGCGGCGGCGGGCGCGCTCGGCGCTGGGGAGCAGGTCGGTGTAGAGGTGCGCGGCGTCGGTGTTCGCGACTACGGCGTCGGCGGCCAGCCGCTCACCCGTGGTCAACCGCACGCCTGCCACCCGATCGCCGGAAACCTCGACCCGAGCGACGTCCGCGCAGGTCCGGACCTTCGCGCCGCGCTCCTCGGCGCGGTCGGACAGCGCCTCGGCGATCCGGTAGAGGCCCCCGCGGACGTACCACGCGCCGAATGCCTGCTCGACGTACGGCACCGTCGCGAGCGCCGCCGGGGCGTGCCGCGGGTCGGAGCCCGCGTACGTCGCGTACCGGTCGAGCAGCATGCGCAGCCGCTCGTCGCGCAGCTCGGTCCGGCCGAGCCCGCGCAGCGTCCGCAGGGGAGCGACGGCCACGAGGTCGTTGACGCGGGTGGACAGGCGGAGCAGCGCCGCCGGCCCGCCCAGCGGGGACTCGAGGAACGGCTCACGCACGGCCTGCCAGATCCGCTCCGCGCGCGCCATGAGCCGCGCCCAGTCCGCGCCCGTCCCCGGCCCGAGCGCGGCGTCGAGGTTCGCCTCCATGACGCGGGGGTCGGCGCTGGTGTCGAGCTCGGTCCCGTCGGCGAACCGGTAGTGGGCGATCGGCTCGACGGGCTGCACGTCGAGCACCTGCTCCAGCGGATCCCCGGTCGCGGCGAAGACCTCCGCGAGCACGTGCGGCATCGTGAGCAGCGACGGGCCGGTGTCGAAACGGAAGCCGTCCCGCTCCAGCAGGCCGAGCTTCCCACCCACCCGCTCGGCCTGCTCGCACACGGTGACGTCATGACCCGCCGCGGCCAGGCGCGCCGCCGCCGCGAGCCCCCCCACGCCAGCGCCGATGACGACTATTCGAGCCAACGGCCTCGCCAGTGGAGCAGGCCGGCGGCACGGTGTCGGTGGCTGCGGGCCACGAGCCACACGAGCACGCCGACCGAGACCGGGTGCGCGAGGGCGTCGGCCGGCGGGCTTCCCGTCCGGCGCGCGCAGGCGGCTCGGCCCGCGGCGGCGGCGGCGTACCCGGCGAGGCCGGTGAGCGCCTGCCTCCGGCGTCCTCGCGCGAGGGCAACGGCCGCGGCTGCGGGCGGGAGGACGTAGAGCCACGCGAGCAGGCCGACCGCGCCCGCCGCCCCTTTCGGTGAGCCGAAGGCCGCCCACAGGCTCTTCGTGTAGCCGTCGCGGAGGTCGGCCCAGCCGGAGTACATCCGGCAGGTCGCCACGTGCGTGCCGTCGGCGATCGCCACCCGCCGGCCCGCACGCTTGAACGCGCGGGCGAGCTCGACGTCCTCGATCACCGCGCCGCGCACCCCCGCGTGGCCGCCGACCGCGCGATACGCCTCGGCGTGGCAGGCGAGGAGCTGCCCGTTCGCCGCACAGAGCGACGGGAGGCGCAGGCGCTCGGCCAGCCCGAGCGGCAGGAACGTGAGCCACGTCCACTGCAGGAGCGGCTGGACGAGCCGCTCGCTGACGGTCTCCGCCCGCTGGCGCGGATACGGGCAGACCAGATCGAGGCGCCCCCGGTCGAGCGGCGCGTTCAGCAGCGCGACCGTCGCCGCGATCCCGTCCGGCGCCACCTCGACATCGGCGTCGATGAACACGAGCACGTCGCCGCGCGCGGCCTCGGCGAGCTGCGCGCATGCGTGCGGCTTCCCCAGCCAGCCAGGCGGCAGCGGCGCCCCGTCCAGGATCTTCACCCGCGGGTCGCCCGCAGCCACATCGTGTACGACGTCCGCGGTCCCGTCGGTCGAGCCGTCGTCGAGCACGAGCAGCTCGAGGTCCGCCCCGCGCTGGCGGAGCAGCGCCTGGATGCACGGCCCGATCCGCCCCGCCTCGTCCCGCGCGGGCACCAGGACACTCACCAAGCCTGATGGTGCGGAGGATCCGCGGCATGTCGGTCGGGGAGCCTCCCCACACAGGGGGGTGCGGAGCAGACGGAGGTTCAGGAGCGAGTGGGCGGTCAGGGCGGCGGCTCCGAGGGCCGCCCAGCGGACCACTCTGCCCACTGCTCTCAGGAGCGTTCTCCCCAACCCCCTCACGGCCGGCGGCGCTGGGTCCAGACGAACGCCGTGACCACGGCGCCCATCCCGACCCCGCCGGCCAGCGCCGAGCCCGGCAGCCCGAAGAACGCCGCGTGCGCGAGGACGGACGAGCCGTACGTCCACAGGTAGAGGGCGTACGGCACCCAGTCGTCGCGCTCTGGCCGTGCCAGCGGCAGCGCTCGCCACAGCAGGGCCATCATCAGCACGCTGACCAGAAGCCAACCCGCGAAGTTCGACACCGGGACGCCCATGAGCGCCGGCCCGTTCCCAGGCGCCCAGACCCAGTGGCCTGCGTCGACCATCTGGGGGTCGAGGAACAGGTCCCAGCTCGCGAGCGCCGCACCGGCGACGAGCGGCCCCTTGACGGGATGTGGGCTGATCTCCCGCCCCACGAGCAGCGCCGGGTAGGCCATCATCGTCCACGCGAGCGGGATGACGACGGGCACACCGGAGAGCTTCCACCCGAGCGAGCCTGTGTACGCGTACGCCCCGAACGGGATCCCGGTGTGAACGCCGACGGCCTCGACGAGCAGCCCGCCGCCTGCGGTGACGGCGACCAGGGTGGCCGTCCAGGCCGGTCCGCGCCAGACCAGCGCGTGCGCGACGCTCGCCGCCGCGAACAGCAGCACGGCCACGACGGTGAGCCGGTCCCTGGCCGCTCCCGACACCAGCGGGTAGACGATCTGCGCCAGCACCGTCGCCGCCCCGAGCGCCACCGGCGCCCGCCGCGCCCACAGCGTCGGCCTGGTGGTCCGCGCGGAGAAACCCATGGCCCGCACTCGCCCGGGCATCCCGCCTCGCGGCGTTGCGGGTCGCCCGAGGGCAACCAGTGCACGGCGCGACCCATGCGGAGCGCTTCGCCTTGCGAGGCGGGCGCAGTCGCACCTTCGGTGCCCGGTCCACTGGGGCCGTACCCGGGGTCCCCTCTGGGGTTTCGGACCCCCCGGGAACGTTCCGCTTGGAACGGTCACCCTCGCCACCGTAGACGTCGGGGCGCCCGGTCTGCGAGCACGAGCCGCGCGACCGTCCGTCCGCTCGCGCCGAACACTCCGCCGCCCGGATGCGTCGAGGCGCCGGTGAGGTAGAGACCCCTGATCGGGGTGCGGTAGCCGGCGAGCTCAGGGGTGGGCCGTAAGGCGAACATCTGGTCGAGCGTCATCTCGACGTGCATGACCTGGCCGCGCCGCAGGCCGAGCTCACGCTCGAGGTCGAGCGGAGTCTGGACGTGCATCCGCTCGACCGACTCGGAGAACCCGGGCGCTGCCGCGTCGACCGCCTTGACGAGCTTCGTGCCCTCGCGCTCGCGGATGGCGTCCCAGCGCTCGCCGTTGGACAGCTCGTACGGGTGCCACTGACCCCAAACCGTCACGTTGTGCTTGCCGGGTGGGGCGATCGTGTCGTCGAACGCGGAGAACGTCATCGCGAGCGCTGCGGGCTGCTTGGGGGGCAGCCCGGCGACGAACTGGCCGTGCGCCCTCCGCAGGAAGGTCCGGGACGGGGCGACGAGCTGGAGCGCGCGCCACTCCTTGCCGCCGATCGAGCCGGGGTAGCGGGGCAGGTCGCTCGTGGCGAGGCGGACGACCATGCCGATCCCGTTGCCGACCCGGATCCGCTGGCGGGCGCGCGCCGCGACCGCGTCCCAGGACGGCCCCGCGCCGTGCACGAGGTCGAGCGTCTCCAGCACGTGGCACCCTGCGACCACCGTGCGCGCGGCGACCCGATCGCCGGACGCGGTCTGGACACCCTGGACGGCGCCGTTCCGCACGACGATCCGCATCGCCCCGTCGCTGAGGCGGACGACCCCGCCCGCGGACTGCAGCCGGCGTGCGAGCGCCACGGACAGCATCCCGGACCCGCCCTTCGGATGCCCCGGGGGAAGCCGGTGCAGGAGCATGTTCCAGCCGACCAGGTCGGCGGTCGCGACCTCGTGCGTCGGCGGGCCGGATTGCGCGCCGAGCCACGCCAGCGCGGTCTTCAGCCGCTCGTCGGTGAAGTGCTCGTCGAGCAGCTGGTCTCCGGTGGTGAGGAACTGGCGGGCCAGCTCGAGGCCGCGCAGGCCGCTCGCCCGTCCGACGCCCCACAGGTGCCGGCCCAGCCGGACTCCCGTTGGGGGGTCCTGAAACGCCGCGAAGATCCGCTCGTTCCGGTCGGCCCAGTCGGTCGCGAAGCGGCCGTACGCCTCAGCGTCCGCGTGCCCGCAGACGGCGGCGATCGAGTCGCACGTCTGGTCGAGGTCGGCGTGGAAGGTGATCGCCTCCGCGCCGAACGGCGCGAACCCCCACGGGTCCAGGTCCTGGTACTCCAGTCCTACCGCGCCGAGGTCGAGCTCCTCGGGGATCCCGGTGTGGCGGACCATGATGTGCGCGCTCGACCCGACGTCCACCTGGTAGCCGGGGAACCGCTCGACGGTCGACACCGCCCCGCCGACCACCGGACGGCGCTCGACGACCTCGACGTCGAGGCATTCCCGCGCGAGGTAGCAGGCGGCGACGAGCGCGTTGTGCCCTGCGCCGATGACCACGACATCACGCATGGCTCATCAGTCTATGGTGTCGCCGCCTCGCGACCTCGTCGGGTGGGCTGCTCACATCCCCTCCTCGTTGTGGGCGACCGCCCACTTCCGGCGCTCGGCCCGGGCGTGCCAGGCCGGTCGCTCGTCGTCCGGGAACCTCTGCTGCATCGTGTATCCTCCGTCGGTTCCGCGTGACCTTGAGGAGCGGTGCGATGTCAACCAGTGACACTGGGTCGGATTGGGGACGGCCGTGGGCGGCGCGCGAGGTGGCGCAGCTCCGCATGCACGCGGGGCTGAGACGCGCGGCGTTCGGCCGCCAGCTGGGGGTGCATCCCCGGACCGTGACGCGGTGGGAGGAGGGTGACACCGCGGCGCCCGACGAGGAGGTCATCGCCGCGCTCGATGACCTGCTCCTCGAGCTGGCCAGTAAGCTGGCGCTCTGGATTCCTGTCTATCTGTTCAGGACCATGCACCGACGCGACGTCCTCCGGTTTTTGGCTACAGGCGGGGCGCTTCCCTGGAGCGGGTCTGATCAGATCCTGTCTGTGCCTATCGGCGACGCCATGCTGGCTCACCTGAACGCGGTGACCACCGCGTTGGCGTCGAGCTTCAAGACCGTACCCTCCGCTGTCCTGCTCGGCCCCGTCACCGCGCACTTGGAGGACGCCTGCCGCTTGTTGAAGGCATCGATGCGGCAAGGCCACCAGCGGAAACTGCATGCGATCATCGCCGATGTTGCGGCGTTCGCTGGGCATCTGAGCTTCAATGCGTACAAGCCGGGGCAGGCCAGCGCCTTGTTCGGGTTGGCCCAGGAGCATGCGCGCCAGTCCGGCAACCCGGTGTTGTTGGCCGAAGTGCTCGCGGACGGTTGCTGGCTGCACTCAGCGATGCCTCACGGCGGGCGATCGGGGTCGAAGGAGGCGCTGGATCTGCTGGAGGAGGCGGACCAGCTAGCTACCCGCTATGCCGCCCCGATCGTCAGGGCAAGGATCACGACGTGGCTGGGCGAGGAGCGCGCTGCTGGCAATGACGTGTCAGGGTCTGACGAGGCGTTCGAGCGCGCCCAACGCGCACTCGCCGAGGCGCAGACCGACGGGTTCACCGGGTGCGGGTTCCACTCGCTCACCGGGCTGTATGCCGGGTTGGACGGGCCGTATCTCGACGGTTTCCGCGGCATCTCGGATGTGCTGTTGGGCCGCAACGCGATCGCGGTGGGCTCGCTGTCTGTGGCGCTGGCCGGGGCCGGCGCGCCGACGCGCAGGCGGGCTTGCATCCTGACCGACCTGGGCGACGCCCTGGCCGGGGACGGGCATCCGGAGGAGGGCGCGCGGCGGCTGGTCGAGGCGCACACGATCTGCGTCGACCAGGACTACGCGATGGGGCTGCAGCGCATCCGCGGTGTCCGCGCCCGCTTCGAGCCGAGCTGTGCGAGCCTGTCGGCCGTGCATGAGCTGGACGAGCTGTTGCAGCAGAAGTAGTCGAGGCTGAGCTCTGGTCGGTGTTGCCGTTCTGGCTCAGCCCTTCACGTTGTTCCCACTACGTGGGAACAGTTCCCTTGACCTCCTCGAAACGCAGGGAGCAGCTCGTTCTTCTTCGGGCACATGGGTGCGCACAGCGTCGATGAGGGCGGTGAGCGCGTTCTCGAACTCGAGCGCAGTGGCTTTACCCCAAGGACCATCGGCGCAACCGTCATGCCGCCGCTGAGCTGCCAGCTCCAAGCGACGGCGACGTCCCGTGGCCTCACACGGTGAGATGAGGTTCGAGGGGATCGGCGCCGTCGATGGTGCCGGTGGTCCGCACCACCGCGAAGCGGGCGAACAGCTCCTCGGCGTACCAGCCGGCCTCCGCGGTCCGGCGGACCACCTCGCGGTGGGCGGCGCCGCGGTACGCGAAGTTGGTCAGCGCCTGAGCGGAATCCCACACGCTGAACGTCCCCTGCAAGCCGATCGGGGCCTCGCCGATCCCGATCGAGTAGCGCAGGCCGGGTTGGTCCCGCAGGTCCTGCGCGACGGGAGGCACCGCACGCCAGAACGTTCGCGCGCGCGCCGGACGAAGCCGCGCACGCGTGATAGCCGCCACCGGCCCGTCGTGGCCCGTAGCCACCGGCTCGCCGAACGGCTCCCGCCGCGCCCACCGCCCCCGCGAGTGGATCAGCGCGAGATCGGCACGCCACACCTCCCGCGCCATCCCCCGCCAGGCCGCCACGATCCGTGACGCGCGCTCGAACTCAGCGAGCGTGCCCTCGTCCTGGAACACGCACAGCAGCCCCCACCGCAGCGGGTCCGCGTCGCGCAGCGTGAACGTCCGCCCGTCCCCCGTCCCGAGCACCTTCACGAACCGCACCCCGCGCGTCGCGCGCATCCGCCACGGGTCGACCCCCGCCCGGGCAAGCGCCAGCGGCACCCTGCTCGGCCGGAGACCGAACAGGTGAAGCGTCGTGAGGACCGTGGCCACGTGGCGAACCTACCGCGCGCATTCTCTGCTCGGTGCTCAGTCGAGCAAGGGTGGTCACCTGGCTGGAGAACCGACCGGCGAAACTGGGGTTTCCCCAGGCCGACACCCAGGGTGGCCGATCCAGCGTTCAGGCCGGTCAGGCGGAAGACAGCGGGAAGCTCGTGGGACCACCGAGCGGTGAGCCACACCGTCAGCCCAACCACCAGCAGGGCGCCGATCAGGGCGCCTCGCTCCTGGTCCAAGCCGGCAGCGGTAAGGCCGACCGCCAACACCGCGCCGTGCAACCCGCCGAGGCAGCCCGCCCAGCCCTACGCTCAGGCCAGCGCCAAGACCGGTTGCCATCGCGTACTTGGGTGACCCACCTCCGCTCCTCGAGTCGCGCAAGCATCGGATACAGGGTCCCCCGTTGCAGATCAGCCTCTCGAGCGATCTCCAGGCCGTAGCGCCGCTTGGGCGGGTCCTGGAGAAACAGCAGCAACACACGCTGCAACGGTGCGGTCATGCGAGGAGTGCCACCCATGATGGCTATCCATCATTGGTGGGAGGCGCCGTCAGCCCTTGACGCCCCCAGCGGTGAGGCCGGAGACGATCCGGCGTTGGAACACCAGCGCCACGAGGATCATCGGGATCGTCGTGGCGACGGAGGCGGCGGTCACCGAGCCGATCGGTACCTGGAACTCGACCGCGCCGGGGAAGTTCGCGATCGCGACCGTCACCGTCTGCGCGGCGAGGTCGCGTGGCGTGAACACGCTGGCGAGCAGGAACTCGTTCCACGAGTAGACGAACACCAGGATCGCGGCGGCGAAGATCCCCGGTGCGGCGAGCGGGACGACGACGCGCCAGAACGCCTGCAGCGGCGTCGCGCCGTCCACCCGGGCGGCCTCCTCCATGTCCGGTGGGATCGCCGCGAAGAACGTCGTGAGGACGAAGATCGTGATCGGCAGGGTGAACGCCGTGTACGGGATGCACAGACCGGGATAGGTGTTGAGCAGTCCGATCTTCCGCCACACCTCGTAGAGCGGGGGCACCAACGCGATCGGCGGGTAGAGGCTGACGGCGAGGACCGCGCCGAGGATCACGACCTTGCCTTTGAGCGGCAGCCGCACCAGCGCGTAGGCCGCCAGAGCGCCGATTGCGACGCAGATCAGCGTCGTCGTGCCGGCGACGACAGCCGAGTTGCGGAGGTTGTAGAGGAAGCCGGCACCGAACACGCTCCTGTAGTTCCCCAACCCGAACGGCCCATGGAACGGGTTCGGGTTGTTCAGGGCAGCATCGCCCTGCTTGAGGCTCGTCGTGACGAGCCAGGCGAACGGGAGCAGGCACCATGCCACGATCATCGCGAGCAGGACGGCCTTGCCGATCTTCTGCCCGGTGCTCTGGCGCTCGACGGCGGTGGCCATCTCCTCACTCCTGGATGTCGAGGACGAGGTCTCTGCCGAGCAGCGTCACGAAGATCACGCCGATCCCGAGGACGATCGCGAATGTCAGCGTCGACAGCGTCGAGGCGTAGCCCGGATTCGCCCGCTGGACGACGAACTCCTGGACGAGGATCGACAGGGTGGTCGTGCCGAACTGTCCCCTGGTCATCACGAAGGGGAGGTCGAAGACACGGAGCGCCTCGGTCGTGCGGAACAGCAGCGCGACGAGGATCGCGGGCCTCAGGAGGGGCAGCGTGACCTTCGTCAAGCGCTGCCAGGCGGTCGTTCCGTCCACCCGCGCGCTCTCGTAGACCTCGGTCGGGATCGTCTGGAGCCCGGCGAGCAGCAGGAGCGCGACGAACGGCGCGGTCTTCCACACGTCCGCGAAGACGATCGAGAACATCGCCCAGCCGGGCTGGCCGATCCAGTTGAAGGACGCAGGCACGAACGGCAGGAAGTAGTTCACCGTCCCCGGCGTGACGTTGAACATGTACTGCCACATCGTCCCGGCGATGACGGTGGGGATCACCCAGGGGACCAGGATCGTCGCGCGGGTGAGTCCACGGCCACGGAACGTCTGGTTCATGATCAGCGCGAAGCCGAGCCCGATCAGGAACTCGGCCGCCACCGAGGTGACGGTGAAGACGAACGTCGCGGTTACCGAGTCCCAGAAGCGGTCGCTCGTCAGGGCCTGCAGATAGTTTGCGACGCCGACGCCCTGCTGGGTGCGGCCGATGTACAAGGCAAAGCTGAGCACACCCGCGTAGATCACCGGGAACAGCGCGACCAGCGCCATCACGATGACCGATGGTGCGAGGAACACCTTCGCGAGGCGGCGTTCCGACAGGCCCTTGCGCTTGGCGACCTGAGCGCTCTGCGCGGAGGCTTTTGCGCTCATCGCTGTTTCTTGCCCAAGAGCTGCCGGCGTCGGTTCACGATGCCGTTGATCTCGGTGGTGATCGCGTCGAGTGCCGCGGGGATCGGCTTCTGGCCGGTGTAGGCCGGGAAGATCTGCTGTTGGAACGCCAAGCTGATGTCGTTGTAGAAAGGCACCGGCGGGCGCGTGTGCGCATTCGGCAAGATCTGGCCGAGCAGCCTCATGACCTGGTCGTTCTGGAGCTTCTGGTAAGCGCTGGCCAGGACCGGTGGCCGGGAGCTCCTGCCGAGTGCGACCTGCATATCCTCGTCGAGCGACGCAAAGCGGACGAATTCCTTGGCGACGGCTTTCTTGGTCGAGAACTTGCTCACGGCGAGGTTGAACCCTCCGATCGCGGTGGTGGTCTCCTCGTCCGCGAAGACCGGGAGGGGCGCGATGTCGAACCTGTCGACGATTTGCGAGTTCGCTGGTCGCTGAAGGAGGTCGTAGAAGGCCGGCCAGTTACGCATGAACACGGTCTGTCCCGCCGCGAAAGCGGTCTTCGCCTGGTCCTCCATCATGGTGTTGAAGCCCGGCGCGTAGAACCCGTCGCGTTGTGAGCGGCGCATGAACTCCGCGGCTGTCCTCGCTGCGCCGGTCGAGTTGAACACGACCTGGTCGGGCGATTGGCCGAAGATGTCGCCGCCCGCGCCCCACAGGAGCTCGAGGTAGTTCACCACCAGGCCTTCGTACGCCGCGCCCTGGCCCGCGTACGAGGAAATCCCGGCGCGCTTCGCGGCCTGGATTCCCACCTGGACGGCCTCGTCCCAGGTCTTTGGCGGCCTCGGAACCAGGTCGGTGCGGTAGTAGAGCAACCCCGCGTTGGAGACGAGCGGCATCGCCCACAACGTGTCCTGGTAGATGCCGCTGGACAGCGGGCCGCGAAGGATCTTCTGCTCGGCCTCACCCCGGAGGTCATCGAGGTTCTCGATCCACCCGTTCTCGGCGAACTCGCCGGTCCAGACCGTGTCGAGCGACATGACGTCGAAGTTGCCGCCCTCGGCGTTGAGCTCCAGGCCGAGCTGGACCCGTTGCAGATCGGCGGAATCGGGCAGCCGCTCGGTTCGGACGGGGTGGTCAGGATGGAGTTCGTTCCATGCATCACCGACCTGTACCAGCGAACGGAAATCGCTGCCCGCGATCGTCCAGACCAGCTCGTTCGGGCGTTCCTGTTCAGGTGAGGATCCCCGCATACAGGCGCTCGCGACCGGCGTGACCGCAAGGAATTGAAGGAAGCGCTTTCTCGAGAATGTTGCGCACTGCATAGCGGTCGCTCCTGGCTACCGCAGCGCCTCGCCCGTATCCAGGTCGAAGAAGTGGAGATGTTCCGTGCGGAACGCGACGTCGATCGGCTCGCCGATCTTCGGCGGGTCGCCGGGGGGAAGGCGCGCGGTGAACGGCTGCCGGTCGGCTTGGCTCGGCTGTTCGAGATCGGCCGACGCCTCGGTGCTCACCGGTGGCGCCTGGACCTCGAAGTGGACGAGGAGCTCCGAACCGAGCGCTTCGACGAGCTTGGCCGGCGCGCGCATCCGCGCGTCGTCCGGCACCGAGCCGTCCGGGCGGAAGAAATGCTCCGGCCGCAGCCCGACGGCGACCCTCTTCCCGACGTAGTCCCGCACGCGTCGATACCGGTCCAGCGCGGCGTCGGGGATCACCAGCGCGGCCGACCCGATCTTCGCCTTCGGGTTCGTCCCGTCGCGCTCGATGGTCGTTTCGGCCAGGTTCATCGCCGGGGACCCGATGAACCTGGCGACGAACAGGTTGTCCGGATAGTCGTAGAGGTGTTGCGGCCGGTCGACCTGTTGGAGCTCACCCCGGTTCAGTACTGCGACGCGGTCGCCCATCGTCATCGCCTCGACCTGGTCGTGCGTCACGTACAAGGTGGTCACGCCGAGCCGGTCCTGCAGCTGGGCGATCTCCGCGCGCATCGCGACGCGCAGCTGCGCGTCCAGGTTCGACAGCGGCTCGTCCATCAAGAACACCTGCGGCTGACGCACGATCGCCCGGCCCATCGCCACTCGCTGCCGCTGGCCGCCGGACAGCGCTTTGGGTTTGCGGTCCAG
Organism: Egibacteraceae bacterium; assembly: GCA_050743125.1. Taxonomy (GTDB): domain Bacteria; phylum Actinomycetota; class Nitriliruptoria; order Euzebyales; family Egibacteraceae; genus JBOGEB01. The sequence goes on along the minus strand of JBOGEB010000023.1, from coordinate 18,634 downwards.
GTGCTCGACCAGGCCGAGCAGCGCGGCCGCCTGGCGCACCCGCTCGGCGATCTCGTTCTTGTCGACCTTCGCGAGCTTCAGCGCGAAGCCCATGTTGTCGGCGACGGTCATGTGCGGGTACAGCGCGTAGCTTTGGAACACCATCGCGATGTCCCGTTCTTTCGGCGTCAGGTCGTTCACCACCCGGTCGCCGATGATCAGCTTCCCTTCGGTGATCTTCTCCAGGCCCGCCACCATCCGCAGCGCCGTGGACTTCCCGCACCCTGACGGCCCGACCAGGACCACGAACTCGCCGTCGGCGATGTCCAGCGTGAGGTCCTTCACTGCCTCGGTTCCGTCCGGATACCGCTTCCATACGTGGTCGAACTGCACCGTTGCCATAACCGTCACCCCCCTCCCGGGCCGTCAACGAGGTCGTCCCGTCGCCTCCGATACTGCCTGTTTCGTCGTCGCGATGTATGACGCACATCCACCCAACCGGTGCCCGCCCGGTGCCAGATCCAAACGAGATCGGCCCGGGTGAGCGAGCCTACCGCCCTACCAGCCGGGGACACATGCGGCCGTAACGCGTCGATCGCTCTGTGTACTTCCTCGACAGGCAGGCCAGGACGTGCCTTTGCCACCCGTTTCCTACGATCTATTCCCCCCCGGACCGTCTCTCGCACGAGGGACGTGGGCTCTCAGTGCCCCCGTTGGCGCTCCCTCCGACCCCTGGCTACAGTTCCCGGGCGGGAATCTCCCGCCCTCGTAGCTCAGAGGAAAGAGCAGCGGTTTCCTAAACCGTGAGTCGCAGGTTCGAGTCCTGCCGGGGGCGCTGGGGCTGACCAGGGCGTTTACTGGTAGCCAGCTAGGAGGCTGCTGAAGAAACCGTGCCTTAATTGTACGTTTTAGGAGGTTTATATGGTATAGTATGGTTATGCAAGGAGTGAGCCTGGTAGATCGAAAGTTGTTGGACACTGCGGCGCTGTGCGGGCATCTGGTCCCTGCGGGGTCGGTGTACGCGCTGCTGGCGGAGCACCGCAAGCGGATCTTTCCTGACGAGTGCGTTCGCTGACCTGTTCGAGTCGGAGCGGGGCCGCCCGTCGGTCCCGACGGACGTGATCGCGGTCGCGATGGTCCTCAAGGAGCTGGAGGGACTGTCGGACCGCCAGGCCGCCATGGCGCTGTCGTGTGACATCCGCTGGAAGGCGGCGGCCGGGTTGGCGTTGGACGCCGAGGCGTTCCATCACACCGTGTTCGTGTACTGGCGCAACCGGTGCAACGCGTCGGAGCGGCCGCACCGCATCGACGAGGCGGTCAAGACCGTCGCTCGTCAGACCGGGATCTTGAACGGGCGGTCGCGCCGGGCGCCCGACTCCACCGTGCTCGACGACGCGGTCGCGACCCAGGACACCGTCACGCAGCTGGTCGCAGCGATCCGCAAGGTCCGGGGACTCGTGCCGGAGGCGCGCCAGGTCACGGTGTCCGCTCATGATTACGACAAGGGGGGCAAGCCGGACTGCGCGTGGGACGACCAGGCCGCCCGTGACGCGCTGGTCACCGGCTTGGTCGAGGACGCGTTGGCGACCGTCGATGCGCTGCCGGTGACCGGGTTGGACGACGATCAGGAGCGGGCGGTCGCGCTGCTGGCGCTGGTCGCCGGTCAGGACGTCGAGCCGGGCGAGACCCCGGGGACGTGGCGGATCGCCCGGGCGGTCGCCAAAGACCGGATCGTGTCCACGGTCGATCCGGAGTCGCGGCACGCGCACAAGTCCACCAGCTCCTATCGGGACGGGTACAAGGCGCACATCGCGACCGAGCCGGAGAGCGGCCTGATCACCGCGAACACGCTGACCGCCGGCAACGCCGCGGACGGGTCGGTGGCCGTGGAGTTGTTGGCGGACGAGCCGACCCCGGTCGAGGGGCTCGGCGACTCCGCGTATGGGGGCGGGCAGACCCGCCACGATCTGATCCAGGCCGGGCACACGACGGTGATCAAGCCGTTGCCGTTGCGTCCGGCGGTGCCCGGCGAGTTCGACCGCGACGACCTCAAAGTCGACCACGACGCTGGCACGGTGACGTGTCCCAACCAGCGCACCGTGACGATCTCGGCGAAGGGCAACGCCAGCTTCGGGCGCCGCTGTCAGGGCTGCCCGCTGCGGCAGCGGCGCACGACTGACAAGTCCGGGCGCAGCCTGCACGTCAGCGAGCACGACGCGTTGCTGGTCGCCGCCCGCGCGCAAGCCAGGACTGCCGAGTTCGCCGAGGCGTACCCGCGCCGGTCGCTGGCTGAGCGCTCGATCCCCTGGGTCGTGAAAGACGGGCATCGGCGCTGCCGCTACCGCGGCGTCAAACGCAACCAGCTCGGCTTGAGCCTCCGCGTCGCGGCGGTCAACCTGGTCACGCTGCTGGGCCTGGGACTGCACCACGACGGCGGCTGGAAGTTGTACGCCACCGCCTGAGCCCAGCCCAAAAGCACGACCGGGTCCCCTGGGCCGGCCATTTTCGCCTCACGCGGCGCCACGACCGCCCCTGACGCCGATCTCGAGCGTGCTCACGCTGGCCCCGCCCGCCGAGACAGCACCCTGAGAACCGCTCACAAGCGACCGCTGCCAGCCCAGAAAACGATTACTTCAGCAGCCTCCTAGGAAACTCGGGCCGTGGCAAGGGCTTTGGCAATGGACCGGGCTGCTGTTCCCGTCATTGCCATGGCACGAGGACACATCGCACGGCGGACCAACGGCACCTATCGGGTCTCCGTGTACGCGGGGAAGGATCCGCTGACGGTGAGGTCATCGAAGGCCTGGCTGGAGGTCGCCGAGCTGGAGGCGACCACCCGCCACAGCCATAAGGGCTACATCGCCGCCAGATCCTCCCCACCCTCGGGAACACATGCCGGCGGGGAATGGACATCGAGCTGTTGGAGCGCTTTTACGCTTAGCTGCGCGAGCAGGGCGGTGCCGGTGGCAAGCCGATGGCCAATTCTTCGGTCCGCCAGATCCACTTCATCCTCCAGGCAGCGCTCGGGCAGGCGGTCAAGTGGGGGTGGCTTTCTGAGAATCCCGCCGCGCTGGCTACGCGGCCCCGGTTCACGCGGGCCGAGATCCAGCCGCTCAGCGTCGAAGGCGTGACCCGGCTGTTGGGCATCGCCTGGGAGGAGGATCCCGACCTCGGCACGCTGCTGTGGGTCGCGATCATCAGCGGGTCCGCCGGGGGAGCTGTGCGGACTGCGGTGGCCCTGCGTCTGGCCGAGGGGGATCTGCTGGTCGCTCGCAACTGCGTCCAGCACGGCTCGGCGCTGGTCGAGAAGGACACGAAGACTCACCAGGCCCGGCGGACCGCGTTGGACGAGCTGACGGTCGAGATCCTGACCGGGCACCGTCAGCAGTGCGAGCAGCGGGCGCGGGCCTGGGATGTCGAGCTGCTCGAGGACGGTTCCGTGTTCTCCAGCGAGCCGGACGGCAGTATTGCGCTGAAGCCGCACTCGGTGACCCAGCGTGTGGGGCGGGTGGCGCGCAAGGCGGGTGTAGATGCCGACCTTCGCCGGCTCCGGCACTTCATAGGCATGGCGATGTTGACGGAGGGGACGGATCTGCGGACGGTCGCCGGCCGCCTGGGCCATGCGGGCGGCGGGCGACGACGCTGCGGGCGTATACGCATTGTCTGCCTGCGCCGGACCGTCGGGCGGCTGAGCGGTTGGCGAAACGGCTCGGTCCGCCCCGTCCGCCCCGGTCTGGACAGCCGGACACCGGCTGACCGTTGCCCGTGTCTCATGTCCGTGGTCGGCGGTTCGACCCTGAGTTTCGACTCTCACGAGCGCCCGCGGCCCCGAGCCCGCCCCATGCCTTCCCTCGGATACCAGCCGGTACCGAAGCCCACGCAGCGCCGATCTGATAATCTGATCTCATGGCAGACGTAAGCGCCACCGAAGCAGCTCGCAACTTCGCTGATCTCCTCGACGCGGTAGAGCGTGGCGAGCGCTTCACGATCATCCGCAGAGGCAAAGCCGTCGCACACCTGGAACCGCCCCACCATGGCCGCGGTAGCGACGTCAAGTCCGTGCTGCGGGCACACCGGCCCGACCCGGGCTGGGCGAGTGATCTGGCCGAGACCCGACGGCTGCTCACCGTGGAGGAGCGGTCCTGAGCCTGTTGCTGCTCGACACGACCTTCCTCATCGACGCGGAACACGGCGCCGACAGCGTGGACGATCTGATTGCCGATGACGACGACACGGCCATCGCCGCAGTCACGGTCGCCGAGCTGTTGGTAGGCGTCTGGTTGGCAACTGGGAAGCGTCGGGCTGCCAGGCAAGCCTTCGCCGACGCCGTCGTCTCTACCGTCCCTACGATCGCCTATGACGTCCGCGTCGCCCGGGCACATGCCCAACTTCTCGCCGCCGCTCGCCAGTCAGGCCGGCCGCGCGGCGCGCACGATCTCATCGTTGCGGCGACGGCAATCGCATCCGGCCGCACCGTGGTTACCGCCGATCCGACAGGTTTCGAAGGACTCCCCGGCGTCGAGCTGCTTCGGCACCGCTGACGCGCCGATCCCCTGCTGGTAACAGCCGCTACCGTGGGTTGAACGCGCTCCAGACTCCCTTGGTGAGCGCACATGCTGAGACGCAGCACGCCTTCGCGGTCGGGGACCGCGCCATCGGCTGCTGGCCAAGTGCCGGTGCACCCCCTCGTGGGCTCCGCGTGATCGTGGTTCCGGGGCAACTGATGCCGCACTGCTCGCGCCCGCAGGTCTCGGCGCCGCAGCCGACTACGTCAAGGTCGACCACCGTGTGGTCGGTGCCAGGGGCGTCGCAGAGTAGGCTCGACGACGTTCCGCCTCGGACATATGCACATGCCGTCTGTGACACTCAGCGTTGCCACGCCGTCAATGCATCATGGTGTCACCGGAGGCGCCCAAGGGAGCAAGCCGATGGGCATCGTGAAGCGCATGGTGTGCTTGGCGAGCTCACGCAAACTGAATGGTCGGTGTGTCGCCGGGCGAGAGCTGGCCGCCGGCCAGCCGGCTGGATGGCTGCGACCGGTGAGCCAACGTGCGCATGAGGAAGTCTCTGAGTACGAGCGTCAGTACAAGGACGGGCAGCGACCCTCGTGTATTGGATGTCATCGACATACCGCTACTTGCAGCGAGACCAAAGGCGTACCAGCCGGAGAACTGGCTGCTCGATCCGGAGCGCCGTTGGGTGAAGGTCGGTCGCGTAACCTGGAACGATCTCCCTCAACTGGCGGAATCCCCTGCCCCACTGTGGGTGAACGGTCACCACACGTACAACGGCCATAACGATAAGATTCCGCTTGGGATCGCCCATGAGCTGCTCACGTCCTTGGCCCTTCTGAAGGTCGACAGGTTGCGGCTGTCCGTGTTCCCGTCAGGTGAGGCCTTCGGCAATCCAAAGCGACGTGTGCAAGGACAGTTCGTTCATGCGGACAGCGCGTACCGACTATGGGTAACCGATCCTGAGTACGAGCGGCGGTTTCTTGGCCAACCTGACGGCGGGTACGAACTGGGTGAGAGTTACCTGACCGTCAGCCTCGGCGAGCTGTACGAGGGCTGCTGCTACAAGTTGGTCGCCGCCATAATCGAGCGGGCCATGGTTCTTCCGGGAGACGCAGCATGACAACGGCTGAACCGCGCATCTTTACTATAGGGCACTCCAATCACGCGGTCGACGATTTCGTCTTGCTGTTGCGGCAGCACAGCATCACAGCAGTGGCCGACGTGCGATCAACCCCGTACAGCGGATTCGCACCGCAGTTCAACAGGGAGGCTCTGAAGCGTGAGTTGGGGAAGCACGGCTTCAAGTATGTCTTCCTCGGTCGTGAACTGGGCGCGCGTTCAGGGGACCCAGAGTGCTACGAAAACGGTCGGGTCCAGTACGCCCGACTCGCGCGTACGGAGACGTTCTGCACAGGGATTGAGCGTGTGGTCAAGGGAGCGAGATTAGAGCGCATCGTGCTCATGTGCGCAGAGAAGGATCCCTTGGAGTGCCACCGCACCGTTCTGGTCGCTCGAGAGCTTACGGAGCGTGGCGTCGTGGTTGGTCATATCCTCGCCGGCGGGCTAGCGGAGTCCCATGGCGAAGCAATGCGGAGGTTATTCGACAAGCTGAAGCTGCCGCACGCCGACCTCCTCCGCTCGACCGAGGAGTTGATCGAGGTCGCATTGGCACGCCAAGAGGAGCGCATCGCCTATGTCGATTCGGCGCTTGCCGCAGGGGCGGAAGGATGACGCCGTGAAGATCTTCACCATCGGCTTCACAAAGAAGCGGGCACGCGACTTCTTTGGGACAGTTTGCGGATCAGGCGCCAAACGGGTAGTAGACGTCCGGCTCAATAACCTCTCGCAACTGGCGGGTTTCGCCAAGAAGGACGACCTCGCTTACTTTCTAGAAGCTATCTGCGGGTTGAAGTACGTGCATCTTCCTGTTTTGGCGCCAACGAAGGAAATGCTTGATCAGTACAAGAAGGGAAATGCTGACTGGCCGTGGTACGAGACCAGTTTCCTGAACCTCATGAAGGAGCGCGCTATCGAGCAGGCCGTTCCTCAGGACGTGCTGGCGGACGGCTGCCTGCTGTGCAGTGAAGACAAGCCACACCACTGCCACCGCCGCCTCGTCGCTGAGTATCTGCAACGGCATTGGGGCGACGTCGAGATTCGGCACCTTGGATAGGCCATGAGGACGTCGGATATGTCTCGATGGGGTGCGGGCAAGGGCAGCCCCAGCCACTCAGCGGCGAGACGCAGTCTGGCCCGCCTGGACCAGAGCAGTCACGGTCTCAGCACCCTGACGAACATCGGTATCCCCCACTCCGGGCAGCGGTCCCACAGCTCGGACCCTACCGGAGCAGCCGCTATCCGAGGGTTCGATTGCCGCTGCGTTGCCGTATTGAAAGCACACCACTCCTAAGCGCTGTGCTGAACGGGACTTTTGCAGGTGATCGGCGAGTAGAACTCGTCCACTACGGTATCCCTGCTCAGAGGCCTCCCCGCCGTCCGTCCGGAATTCTCGCACAAGAGTCACCAAGGCTCCTTGAGCCCGGGAGAACCAGTCTCAGCGCGTCCGCGCCGCTTGGCGGCCGTGGTGGTGGCGGTCTGTCTTCGGCGCGAGTACCGGCAGACGCAGCCGCCGACGCTGGCTCCGAGCCGCCGCCCGAATCCATCTGGGGCAGGCGTGGCCGCGAGCTGGCCGCATGTCGTAGCCGTCTAATGGTCGGGCGGGCCGGTCGCCGACAGTTCGGGCATCACGCGGTCGACGAACTCCTCGAGGCGGGCTTTGCCCTCGCTGGGCCAGCTGGCGATGAGAGAGGAGAAGCCGGCGGCGGCGAGCTGGTCGGTGGTGCGGCGCAGCTCGTCCCAGGGTTGGGAAAGCGAGACGTTCGTCGAGCGCAGGATGGTCGAGGGATCCCGCCCCGCCCGGCTGGCCGCCTCGTCGAGCAGCGCCGCTTTGCGCTCGAGCTCGGCGACCGATCCGAAGCTGTGCCACACGTCGGCCTGGCGTGCCGCGATCTCGATCATGCGTGTCCCGCTGGCGCCGACCCAGATCGGCGGTCGGGGCTGTTGGATTGGACGTGGCCGGTAGGTTGCGTTCTCAAGGGTGTAATAGCGCCCGTTGAAGGTCACATCGTCACGGGTGAGCAGGCCGTCGATCACCTGCAGCGCTTCGTTGAGCCGGGTCACACGCTCCCTGGTCGGTGGGAAGGTGATCCCGAACATTTGATGCTCGGCCTGGAACCAAGCGGCGCCCATCCCGATGTCCAGACGCCCGGTCGAGGCATGGTCGACGGTCACGATCTGGGCTGCAAGGACCGCCGGGTGCCGGTAGGTGACTCCGGTGACGAGCGCGCCGAGCCGGACCCGTTTCGTGACGCTGCCAAGCGCAGCAAGCAGCGTCCACGCTTCGAGGCACGGTCCGGCTGGATCGCCGTAGAGCGGTTTGAAGTGGTCGAAAACCCAGGCCCCCTCGAAGCCGGCCTCCTCGGCGAAGCGGACACGCGCCAGCAGCTGTACCCACGTCAGCTGGTGCTGCGAGACGTCAAGACTCAGCCGCATGTCCGTTCCGCACCTGGGGATCAGAAGACCGTGATTGTACTGGCTACCGTCGCGACGACATCGGGACCTGTCCGTGTGGGTGTCGCTATCGGGACGGGAAGAATGGACCGTAGGAAGCCTCGTGAGCGCACCGGTGTGGGGATCCGAAGGACCCAAACGCTGCGCTCACCGACGGTTTCACAGACCACAGGTGGCTTGGGCCGGCGGAGGTATGCGGTCTGAAGTGACAGTGCCTGGAAGGCGCAAGAGCCGCGATACAACTTTGTGTCCAGCCTTGATCTACGCCAGCCGCGTGAGCCGCTCAGAACACGGCAGATGACCAGGCACGCGTGAGCCGCTCCTGGGGAATGCGGTGAGCGACGCGCCTGTCGGTCGAGGCGGCTGCCCCCCGCCTGCAAGCGGCGCTCGCCGGCTGTGACCGACCTGAGATCCGCGTGGCAGCATCTTCTGGGCTTTGCGGTCCACCCATGGCGGATGAAAACAAGGCTGGTCGCATGGCCGACGTCGGGTCAGCCTGGTGCCAGCCAGCCCGTGTGACAGCATGACGTGAGGGTCTCGGGCATCCCTGACTGTTGCCGTGAGCACGAACCTCAGACTCCTTGCTCAAAGGCACTCCCAGGCGATCGTTGCAGCTGGCTGGATTGGAAGGGAAGCGGTGAGCATGAAGCTCACGGTGCTAAGGCTCCATTGCTTCTTGGATGATGGCTACTGAAACCGATCCCTGGCGTCAGGCTCCCGGTATCGTTACCCTGCCCAACGGCATCTCCGTCAGGGGTCGAGGGCTCCGACGTCCGCCACCACCCGGCCGACAACCGACACTCGGTCTTTATCTCACCGGCTTTCCGCCCTGCGTCCAGGCGTGGATGTCCGACTGGATCTGCTGGCCTGACTTCCTTGTGCCATTCGACTGGCAAGAGGCAAGAAGCAAGCTCATCGCGGCTTATACAGCCGCAATTCAGGAGCGCGTTGAGGTGGCCTGCAGCGGTGGGAAGGGGCGAACTGGCACAGCACTGGCCTGTCTTGCCGTTCTTGCTGGACTCGAACCCTGGCAGGCCATCGGCTTCATTCGCAGGCACTACCACCCATGTGCGGTTGAAGTCCCTTGGCAAGGCTGGTTTGTCCATTGGTTTGCTCGAACGAGCACGAGTCAATCTGGTGGAGGTGAGGGCTGCCCAATCAAACGTTGTTGACACCCCGCCAGGCGCGTCCCCCGCTCGGAGCACGTTTGCGGGGCGGGCGGCGCTTTGAGCAAACAGCAATATCGCATCACACCCGTCCAGCGCTGCTGACGCAAAGCGGTACCCAGCGGCCAGCGCCGCTTCGTTCATCTGTCCTCCACATCCACGATCAGCTAGATGCAGCCAGGCGAGACACGCGATGCGCTCGGCGGCCAGCGACTGGCAACACGGTACGCTGACCGCTGTGAACATCGCGCACCATCGTCCACATCAGCACACACAGCGAGGCAGCGGTCAACCGTGCACTGGTCGATTCCAAAGGATCGAGGACAGCGAAGTCCCGGTCACGGCCTGTTCGTGCATAGGCCCTTCTCAGGCCAGCCTGCACCATCACACTCCGGCTCGCACACTCATGACCAATCTTGATGACCAGTCTGAGGTGCGAGTCAGCCGGTGGCGGATGACGCCTAATTACTGCTCTCACCGCCTTGTCGGCGCGCGACTTGGCCGTTGGCTAGCAGCCGATTTCGCATGGCTCGGAAGCCAGCCAGCTTCGGGAGACCGTGGCAGGTGCTCCTACGGCCGTCAGGATGTATTTGTGGTTCGTGGCTGTTGTGTCGAGAGCTGCATGAAAACGCTCGCCCCTTCGTGCACTGCGGCTGCGTCTTCGCGGGGACCCAGGTCGCCTGGCCCGTTTGACAGGTTGTTCAGCGACCCGGCGAGGTCGGGTGCGAACGCATCGGGACGGGCGTCGGCCAACACCCGGTATCTCTTCGATCGCGCGTAGCGCGTCCTTGCGTGCTCTGGCGTTGCTCCAGCACCCAGAAGCCGGGCAACCCGAACATGCCCACACAGGCAGGCGTAACCCATAGATGCGCCTGAAGCCTTCCTGGCTCGCAGGCTTCAGGCGCATCTGGTGAAGGTCATCCCACCAGCCCTCCACACTTCACGATGAAAAGCCGCTTTAGTTAATATTATTACCGTTAATGGCGTTGTCGGAGCTGCCATTCTGCTGAACAACCGCTTTAGCGTTAGCAGTAAAGGTATTGCCAGTGACGCTATTGTTGGCGCTCTTGTCCAGCGTGACACCGGCGGTAACGCTATTTGATATCTTGTTGTTTTTGACATTTGCGCCAGTAGTGCTGAGGAGGTAAACGCCATTAGGATGGCGGTCGATAGTGTTGTTGTTGATCAAGGTGGCGGGAGCATCGGTAATATCGAAGCCATAATTTACATTGCGACGCAATTCGTTGCCGGTAAATTGGTTGCCGGTTGGCTTGGCTGAGTACAGTTGGATGCCGCCCCCCTTGTTGTCAAGGAGCTTATTATCCCCAAAAACGTTGTTGTCGCCTTCTCTGAGCTGCACGGCATATCCGGTGTTGTTGTTAATAGTATTGCCGGTCAGTCGGTTGCGGCTTGGGCGGCCGTTGTTAACAGTGGGCGCCCCTGTCCCTTTGTAGAACAAGATGCCGTGGCTAGTGTTGTTTGAAAGGTTGTTATTCTCGATGATGTTGTGGGAGCTGCCCTCGCTGAAGCGCAGCCCATAAAGGTTATTGTAAGAGTTGTTGCCACGGACAGTGTCGCGGTGACTATCGAAGATGGCGATACCGGCATCGCCGTTGTCATGGAGAGCGTTATTCTCTAGTAATGAGTCATTGGCGTTGCGGTGAACCATAATGCCTACGCCTGCATTGTGGTGCGATTCATTGTTGCTAATAGTTAAGTGGTCGCAGCGTTGAGAGCAGATGACACCGTGGCCACCGTTGTGGTGGACGTTATTGTGGGCGATAGTCAAGCTGTCGGAGTCGTCATGGGGGTCGACGCCGTATTGAACGTTACTATGGACCTCATTGCCAGTTATGGCCATGCCATACGCACCATAGGTGTAGATACCGAAGTAGTTGTGATGAACCTTGCTATTTTTGATGTTACCGAGCACATTTACTTTGTCGTAGAGGCCAGGTGCGCTGCCGGAGACTTTCCAAGCCAAGCCATATGATTCATCAGCAGGATAACCCAGGTAGCTGACATCGCTGTTAACGATGTCCATGCGCGATTCGTGCGCTGTTACGCCATCGGTATCAAGCCGCGAGCGGACGTGAATATAGGCGCGTCCATAGGCAGCGTACTCGACATCAGGGCCACGAGCAGCAGCGTCCCAAGAGGTAATTTTAGTGCCAGAAATGCTGACGTTACCCCAGTCGGCCCGCAGATAAACAAAGCTGCCAGCGGCGCTGGAATTATCACTTTGCAGGCGCAGCTCATTGACATCGCCGCCGATAGCTGTGCCGTGCAATACCAATGACGCGCCTCTTTCCACGACTAAGTTGGTGCGCAGATGCCATATTTTCTTAGCGGGGTCCACCAACTCAAGCGGTGCGCTAGGATACATGGTTTTAATTTCAGATAAGGTGCAAACAGCCGGACCGGCAACATATAGCTGGTTGGAGCTCGCTGAGAAACGAACCTGCCCGCCACCACAAGTCGACGCCACAGCCCACCCTTGCAGCATGGTAACTACTACCCCAAAAGACAAAAACGCGACCCTGCCTATAACCTTAATCTTTCCCATACAGCGCTTTCCGCCTTTCGGCGACCATAATGACGATGAGCGCGCACGTGCTCCTACATCGAAGATCGAATACTTCCTACAGGAATAACGCATTAGCCCAGCTCATGGATATGCCCATTGACAACAGATATGTAACCCACACCAGATCCGTGCTCGGTTTTCACTGCTCCCCCACTCCTGCTCGTAACTGCCCGAAGACAGGTACCGACTACCCACGCCTGTCTGGTTGCCAACCCACGTATGGTCTGCGGCTCAACCGAACAGGTCTGAGGCTTCGACACCCACTCAGTGTCCCTACGAGGTGTACGCGATCTCCTGGAGCTACGCCAGTCCAACGAGCAACAAGCCGCACGATCCTCGGGCTGCCTCGGACCTTCGACCGTGGCACCTGCTCGCATAGGCCGATAGGCCGACAGCCTTGGCACCGCTCCCCCCGACACACATCCTCAATGCAAGCCTTGCCACCCATCAGCAGCATCAAACGCCAGCCCCAAGCCAACCTCGAACGCCTCGACTGGGCGGTGACCACGACCGCAGGACGAAACAGCCCTGCCTCGGATCCGGTGGGCACACCGAGGTCGAGTTCGACCACGTCACCCGAGGTCAGCATCGAGCCAGTCGGTCTCTGCCTTTTCCAAGGGCTGGGCGAGGTCTTGGCCCACCTACTCCTGGCGCAACATTCGTACTGCGCGGGCGACGGTGTCCGCCACGGTCGTCTCTCGCTCGCGCGCCAGCCGTTTGAGTTCCTCGTGGACGGCACGGTCGATGCGGATCGTCGTGGTCTCTGCCATAACCGCAGTCTACGTAAGAGTAGACGGTCAAGTCTACTCAAGAGTGGCGCCTTCCCTCTGCTTGGTTCCTCGAAACCTCTGGTATCCCCGGATACGGATTGCTGAGGTCGAGAGCGGGTTGGCGAGCTTGCGGAACTGACGAGGCGACCCGGACTAGCGGCGAAGGTTTTGTGTCGGTACCAGCGCCATCCGCGCTTGTGCTCCCTCGGTCGTGCGCCAAAACCGCCTGGACTCGTTCATGCGTGCCCTTGAGGCGGTTGTCCCGGATGCGTGGGACATAGGTGTGTTGTGTGGGCGTGCTCGGCTCATCTGCTATGACGTTATACAGATTCTTCCGCTGCGTCGGCGAGGCCGAGGCGGAGGGCGTGGCGGCGGAGGCAGTCCAGGCAGCGGGCACGGGTCGGGCCGATACTTCCGATCGGCAGGTCAAGCGCCGCCGAAACCTCCGCATAACTGGGCTGGTCGGGGGCTATCAGAAGGTTGAGCAGTCGCTGGCAGCGGGGACAGAGCTCACGCATGGCCCGCTGGAGCAGCACGTCCCGCTCGGACGCCAACACGGCGACCTCCGGCCCGGAATCGGCGCTGTAGCGCATGGCCAGCTCAGGCGGTTCTTCCATTGGCCAGGCCCGCCCGGCATTGTCGAGCACCCGCAGGCACTCCCGCCGGGCGGTCGTCGCGAGCCACGCACCGACATGCTCTGGATCGCGGATCCGCTCCAGGTTCTCGACCAGGCGTGTCCAGGTCACCTGCACGACGTCGGCGGCGTCGCCGTGTCTCAGCCGGTGCGCCCAGGTGACCGCCCAGAGCAGCCCGTTGAACCGGTCGACGAGCTGGCTCCACGCCTCCTCGTCGCCCTGCGCCGCAGCGCGAACGAGTACAGGCCACTCTCCCTCCACATTGGCGCGAGCGGCAACGTCGGAAGCCCACGTAGTGCCGTAAGCTGCCAAGACCTCGGTCTTGGCCACTCAGGTGGTGTCGTGCTCGACGGCGGATTGAGTAGAGGTAGTGTCCTGTGCTTGGGTGAGCCGGCGCATTTTCTCACGCACTCCAACCCAGAACTCTTCGGTGGATGCGATGCGCTCGGCGATAGGGCGAAGCTCGTCGTAGCGGCGTTGTGCTTCGGCACGCGCTTGAGCAGAGGTGGTGTGCTCTGCTTGGGTGAGCCGGCGCATTTTTTCGCCCACCCCAGCCCAGAACTGTTCCGAGGTGACCTTGTCGAGCGTCTGGTCATTCGGATCATTCATCCAGCAGGCCTTCCGTGTCACGAGGGGGCACTACCTCGGGAGCCGACCAAGTGACAGCTGGTCGGCTCGCTTGCTTTTCCGAGTCTGCCTCCCGCAGACCCTTTCGTTTCGCCCGCCGTACAGCGTCCTTGACCGTCTCCGGTGCCACACCTAGCTGGTCGGCGATCTGCCGACGGGATTGGCCGTCCGCTTTCAGTTCAAGGATCTGGCGTTCCCGCACAGTGAGTACCGGGTCTACGTTTTCCTCACAGAAGGCATTAGCAAGAAGCCGGTCAAGAACCCGATCGAAAGGATCCTCTTGTGTACGATCTGGTACCCCATCAAATGTCATGATCGTGTCGTCTCTGAGCGCGTAAGACTTGCGCTCCCTCCACAGTGCGTAGATGAGGTTGTATACGATGCGAGTGACGTACGCTTCGGGATTGTAGATAGGGTTCTGTGAGTCTTGCCGTCTTACAAGGAAAGCGGCTACGGCCGCTTGGGCGATCTCTTCAGCCTCCCGTTTTGGAACACGTTTGAGCGCGATTTGCAATGCGAGTACGGCAAGACTGTTGACCTGCGCGTCTTCTTCATCGAGGCGGTGCGCTGCCGTCATGCCTCGTCCTCGTCCCGGCGCGATCCCATATTGCGCGAGCCGTGCCCATTCCTTGCCAAGATCAGCGTCCCTACGGAGGTCGCCGCTGTGACCACCGTCGACACGGCTAGGGCTGCTGCCCTGACGCTGGGCACCGTAACCACCATGGTGATGAGCGCTCCAGCGACCATCGCTGCGAGAGTCAGCCACATCGGGCTGATCTGCCATCGATCCACCCACGCCTCCCGGGACTCGTCCGCGCGGCACGCTCACCGCCGTCTCATCAGAATCGTGTCTGTGAACTTCTAGTCGGGGGGGCTAGCGGACAAATTTTTGAGCCGCAGGTCTCATTACGGACAGAGAGGCGGTTATTGCGCGGTGCGGTGACCTCCGATATCCCCGGCTATCGCAGATCCAGCAGCGGTGTCTTGGCAGGGCATGAGCCACACGCGCCCGGTGGATCCGTCCGCGAGACCGAAGGTCGACCTTGCCGCGGCTTGCAGCGAGCACAGCGCTTGCGGGTGCGGGCGAGGACCGGACCTCCCGCATGAAGCTGGGGTCCCACAGCCTCTGAGCCCGGACCGTACAGTTCGCCCCTGCCATGACTGCTGAGCCCAACGGGCCCCGACGGCCACATCCAGACAACATGGCTTGTAGCGTCTGGACGCGGCCGATGCCGGAGTCGCGCATCCGGCGCTTATACAAGTGATCGTGCAAGAACGAATATCGGATTGACGGTTTTGTCACTGTGACGGGTTGTTTCGGTGAGGGCGGTGACGATGGCGGTGTCGGCGGCAGCGAGATTGCGGCCGGCGTGTGGAGCAGTTCGGCGGCTTGGTCGAGCGCGCCGATTGCACGCCATGCGGGCAGTGATTTTCCGGCTCGAGTCAGCAGGGTTGCAGTGTCGGTGAGTCCTCGCAGGATGCCGAGAGCGTTGCGACGGTCGAGGGCGGCCATGCTGGCAGCCCGGTAGGCGTGTTGGGGTCCGAGGCGCTGCAGGGAGGTCAACAACGCGGGCGTGTCGCCGCCGGCTGCGGCATCGACGGCGTCGGATAGCTGGTCGAGATCGACGGGTCGGCTCGGGTCGGCTTGGTCGAGGTCGGCGCGTAGGCGTCGACCTGGCAGGCGGCGGCCCACAGGTCGGCGAGCTCGTCGGACAGCGTGAACAGCAACTCGACGAGCGGATCGCGGGTTCGGCGGTGGCGGGGCGGCCAGCCCAGGCCAACCTGTAGGGTCTGGTCGGGCTGCGCATGGCGGGCGGTGGAACTCGGTTCGGGCGGGGCAGGCGGGGCGGTGTGGTCACAGTGACGGGTTTTGGTGCTGCCTGCTCGGCTGGCTTGGCGTCAGCGACATCAGCCAGACGGCGGGCTTGCAAGGCACGTTGGCGGTGCGAGCGTCGGCAGTAGCTGGGCGCGGGCCCGGGTCGGGCGGGAACGGTGAACGGCTGGTGGCACCAGGCGCAACCCAGCTGACGGGTCGTGCCTGTCACAGTGACCGGTGGACAGAAGGTCGGCGGCTGGCGCATCACGAGGCCTGATCGCCGAGTTGTTCGAGCAGGCCGTCGAAAAGCTGCTGGCGGTCGCCTTGGCCCTTGGCAGCGGCGTCGTCACGTTAGCGTTGCAAGGTGGGGCGG
>JBOGEB010000023.1:0-2497 GCA_050743125.1 Egibacteraceae bacterium | reverse complement strand
GCGCAGGTCTCGCAGATCGACTCGAAGGTGCAGTCGGGCTCGACGGGGCGGGCGCAGTAGCCGTTGGGCGAGCATGCGCCGGTCCGCCTCGGCGCGCATGCGGCGCATCTTGGCTCCCTCGGCGCCAGCGGGCAACGTCTTCGCGGCTGCCCCGCCGGGAGCGAGCTGCTGCCGCCGGACACCGTGTCAGGACGCCTCGTCCGGCTGCCCAAGCGCCTCGGTATCAAGCGTCTCGGTGTCCAAGTCAACCTCCGCAGCCTGCGTTACTGCGCCGCCACCGAGATGCTTATCAACGACGTCGACCTCCGCACGACCGTGGGACGCTGGGCCACGGCTACTGCGCGTCTACACCCACATCCTCGCCGCTACGGGCCCGCGCGCTGCTCAAGTGCTCGCGAGGTCGCTTCCCACGTCCGCAGTCAGACAAGAGTCAGACGAGCATGAGCGGGCTTCGCCCAACGCGCCTGTCGGTAGCTGGGCGCCGCAAGCCGCGCCCAGCTACCGGGTAGCCTCTCGTAGCTGCTGCGCATAGAGGGATTGAAGCGTTTCGTGGCCGCGAGTAGATTGATCTTGTCCACAGTACGGGACGTAAGGGCCCGACTTTTCCCAGGAGGCGGCTATTCGGTCGCCTCCTGCGTAGTTCTGCGGTCAGGTCAAAAGGGCAAAGCGGACGAGATCGCCTGCACCACTAATCGCTCTCGGCCTTGGGGCTTCAGGTCGATCGGCACGGTGGCGAACGTCTGGCCAGTCCTCAAGCCCGCTTCCCGGTTGGCGAGGACTGTGCAGCGCTGACCCTTCTCGTCAATGCCGATGGCGCGCGACGGCGCCCGCACGGTCAGCACTTTGACGAGCAGCGGGTGCATGGGGTCCAACTCCGGGCCGTCCTGGATCAGCGCCTTGGCGGGAGCCAGCGCGCCGACAAGTCGGTGTGTCTGCCGGACCTGTACCAGCACGTGGGCACCGGACAGGCAGTGGCCGATCTCGCAATACGCCTTGACCAGCTGCCCGTTCGACAACTTCAGCTCGAGCTCACGTGGCGCGAGCCGCCGCGTGACCACGGCTTCCCGCAGATCCCGGGACGCGCGTGGCTTCTCCTGTGTCAATGTCAGCAGCGGAAACTGCCGTACTCCCGCGCCGAAGTCGACGCCTGCGACGTACAGCTCCCGCTCGTCGCCTGCTTCCAGCCGTCCAAGCTCCTTCGGGTCGGCCAGGCCAGGGACGCCGGAGGCGTGCCGCATCACCAGCCCGTTCCGGGACCGGTCGAACCGCTCGAAGGCCCACCGTCCGCGGCGCCGCTCCTGCGCCATCCGTGCGATCGCGTCTCGGAGTGCTGCTCCGCACGGGCTGTGTCCCGTGGGGCAGGCACGCAGGAACGCCCCTTCCCCGAGCAGGAGGTACGGGGTACGCGCGCTTGTCGACCACTCCGGACGAGGCCACGTAGAGGGGGATCTTCTTCGCGGTGACCGCGAACTCGTAGGCGGGTGTGAGGTCGATGTCCTGGGAGAGCACGACGATGGCCCGATACGGGGATTGGCCCTGTGCGATCAGCACGGCATGCTGGGTGATGTCCACCGCACACGCCACGTCGACCATCTTCTCTTCAGCTCGACCGCCGTCCTTGATGTGTAGTTCGCCTTCGAGGACACAGCCGCGCGGGTGATCCTCGACCTCACGCTTGTACGCGGCGTTCTCGCGGTGGGCTTCGGAGAGAGCTTCGCGGTCTCGGCTCCTAGCCAGCGCCAGGCCGACGTGCACGTCGAGCACCTCGAAGCCATACAGGCTCAAAGCGTCGATGACACCCGTGACGGTGGGGCGGGCCCTGTAGCCGAGGACCTCCTCGGCCTGGTGAACCATGTTCCGCGAGTCGACCACCGCGAGGGCGGGCACGCCGGTCCCTGACCGTGCGACGGGGTTCAAGGCGTCGTTGCTCGATGCGCTCATGAGTAGGCCCGATTGACCTTCGTCCAGGCCTCCTAGCAAAAGCAGGGCAAGGCTCACAAATTTGTAACTACTGTAGCTTCACGGACATGGTCCCGCGTTCAGGGCGGTGGCTCATCCGGGCGAGCCCCTGACACCGCATTCCTCCTCGCGTGAGCGACCCCGCAAAGTCTGGGCAGCGGCGATCCGCCCACGCCGGGTCCGCGGACCGACCTCGCTGTCGCATGCCCGGCGTACGCTGCCCCTTCCGAAGGGAGGCGGTATGGCTGAGGAGGCGTTGCGCAAGGCGAGTCCGGCGCAGATCAGGGCGCGGCTGGAGGAGCTCGGCCGATCTGCTCGGGCCGGCAGGTGAGCCGGAGGAGGAGGTCGCTGAGGACCGGGTGACCGAGCGGTACATCGCCGGAATGCTCGCGCCCCGCCACACCGAATCCGTGCCGGAGGAGGCCGACGCGCTCGCGCTCGCGGGCCAGCCGACCGAGGAAGGCAAGCCCGAGCCGGACGCCCCGCCTAAGAGCTTGGGCATAAATAACGTTGCTGTTTTTCCGATGTGCAGTGACGC
>JBOGEB010000022.1:19799-33462 GCA_050743125.1 Egibacteraceae bacterium | reverse complement strand
ACGACACGACGCTGGCGGCGCGCGTCGAGCGGCTGCACCGAGTCGAGACCGTCGTCGTCGCCGAGAAGCTGCGCTGCGTCGCGGCGGTCGACGCCCGTGGGGTGTGGCGGGCCGAAGGGGCGCGGTCGACCGCGGACCTGCTGGCCCGCCGGCTGCGGCTGACCCGCGGCGAGGCGCGGGCGCAGACGGAGACGGCGGTGGCGTTGGAGGGGCTGCCCGAGACCGCCGCTGCGGTCCGCGCGGGCACGATCGGGCTGGGGCAGGCGCAGGTCGCGGTGCAGACCGCGAAGGAGCTGCGCCCGGACGTGCGGGAAGAGCTGGACCGGCTGGTCGCCGGCGACGGCGGCGGGATGGACCGCCGGCGGCTGCGCGAGCATGTGGACGCCTGGACGCACACGGTCGACCCTGAGGCGCTGGCAGGGCGGGAGCGGCGGGCGTGGGCGAACCGGCGGGCGTCGGTCACCTCGGACGGCGCGGACGGGTCCGGGCGCGTGGACGCTCGGCTGGACCCGCTCGGCACCGCCACGCTGACCGCCGCGCTGGACCCGCTGGCCCGCAAAACCAGCCACGCCGACGACCGCACCTATCCGCAGAGGATGGCCGACGCGCTCGTCGAGCTGGCCCGACGCTCGCTCGACGCAGGCGACCTGCCCCAGGTCGCGGTCCAACGGCCCCACGTGATCCTGATCGCCACCGCGGAGGCGCTGGACGGCGAGGCGGGGGCTCCTGCGGCGAGGTTGGACGGGGTCGGCCCGGTCAGCGCTGCGACCGCGCAGATGGTCTGCTGCGACGCCGAGGTGGACCGCGCCAACCTCCCCCACCCACCCGCCCTTAACCGAACCCGCAACGGGGAGGTTTTGGACGCGGGCCGCACGCAACGGCAGCCGACGAGGCAGCAGCGGGTCGCGGTCATCGCCAGAGACCGGGTGTGCGTGGGGTGCGGCGCTCCGGCTTCCCGCTGCCAGGTGCATCACGTGCGCTGGTGGACAAGGGATTTGGGACCCACTGACGAGGACAACCTCTGTTTAACCTGCTGGACGTGTCATCACAAGATTCACGAGGACGGCTGGCTCGTCATCCGCGACCCGGACACCGGACGGTTCAGCATGCACCCGCCCGACCCCACTGCCCGGCCACACCGGCGACGAGCCGGATGACCCGCACCCCCGACCTGGGTCCGACCAGGTCGGGGGCGCCCCAACGTCCAACCCTCGGGCTCACCGCACTTTCTCTGCAGTGCAGCGATGACCCGCAACGGGGAAGTCTTGGACGCGGGCCGCACGCAACGCCAGCCGACCAGGCAGCAGCGGGTCGCGGTCATCGCCAGAGACCAGACCTGCGTCGGCTGCGGCGCGCCCGCGTCCCGCTGCCAGATCCACCGACCACGCCAACCTCCCCCACCCGCCCACCCCAAAGGAACACGCGACCTGGGACCAACAGACGAGGACAACCTCTGCTTAACCTGCTGGTGCTGTCATCACAGGATCCACGAGGACGACTGGCTCGTCGCCCGCGACCCGCACACCGGACGGTTCAGCATGCACCCGCCCGACCCGCTCGCCCGGCCACACCGGGGACGAGCCGGCTGACCCCGCGCCCGACACCACCCACGGACACACGCCAAGAGCCGTTCCTCGCCCCCGACGACCTCTCCCGGTCGACCATGCCGCCGTGCTGCCGAGAAGGCTTCGCCGGGTCGTGACCGGAGCGGCTGGCCTACGACCGGGTGGTCGCCGCGCTCGGCCGCTACTCGCTGGCTGCGGTCACCGAGGGCACCGTCACGGTCCACCGGCTCGTCCAGGCCGTGGTCCGCGAGCGCCTGAACGAGCGCGGCCAGCGCCGCTGGGGCCGGAGCGGCTCGTCCGTGCGGCCTTCCCGCACAGCGGCGACGGCGTGGACAACTGGCCGGCCTGCGCCAGGGCTGCCGCCCCACGCGCTCGCCGCGGCTGCGCATGGGACCACCCTCGGGATCGAGCAGGAGGCGACCTCCACCGTGCTGAACGAGGCAGGCGTTTACCTGCCGGAGACGCGCAGAGCTGGATCAAGCGAAAGCGCTCTTCGAGCAGGGCCTCGCCATCGATGAGGTGCGTCTCGGACCAGGCCACCCCGAGGTGGCGACAAGCCTGAGCAACCTCGGGGCGTGCTGCGCGGTCTGGGTGGTCTTGCCGGCGTCATTCGGTCCGAGGACGCCGCTCGGTCCCGGCCCGCACGGCGAGGGCGATGCCGCCGACCGTCCGCGTCTGGCCGAACGCCTCCACGAGCCCTCGATCGTCAACGCACCGTGTCGCTCCAACGTGCGGCCGTCAGACCGCAGGGACCGACAAGCTCTGCAGCCAGGCCTTCCATGCCGGCTGTTCGCGCTCGACGAAGCCGGGGGCGTCCTCGGAGAACAGGTAGCCCTGGACCTGAGCAGTGGCCATGCCGTCGCCCTTGCCGAGGGCGAAGAACGCGAGCAGGCCTGGGACGGGATCGGTGAGGCGCAGCAGCAGCTCAATGTCGCTGATCCGCTCGACCTGCCCAGTGAGGCCGCGGGCCTCGACCGGTTGCCCGACCTCTCCGACGCCGAGGGCCTCGCGCATGGCCGACAACACGGCCTCCGCGGAGCCCGGCAGGTCGGCGCCTGCCTCCAGTGAGGTGACCCGCTGGCCCGGGAAGTGGGCGAGGTAAAGACGGAGGTGGTGGAAGTGCGGCGCCCAGTACTTTTCCATGTCGTCGAAGAACTCTTGCTCCCAGTCGGCGCCCGTGCCGAAGGCGCTGCTTACGACCCGGACCACGCAGGTGCCACCGGACTGCGCCTCGACGAGGAACTCGGTGACCAGCGGGGTGACGCTGTCGATGTCGTGGCCGGTGAGAGCCGCCCACTCCGGTTCGGAGTACTCGAGGCGCCGGTGCGGCTCCCAGCCGGTGATCGTGCCGGGCGAGTCCGTCTCGCCCATGTGGGTGACGATCGCCCCGCCCACGTGCTCCTCCACGTCGGTGGGCAGGAACCAGGAGGTGATGCCGTTGGCGGTGGCGATGGCGTCCCACACCTGCTCGGGGGTGCCCGGCACCTCGACGGAGAAGGCTATGCGGAGGGGGACGTTCTTGGGCGTGGTCATGCGGGCTCCTCGGGTTTGGGATGGGCAGCGACGACGAGGCGGTGCGGGCGCCCGTCGTCGTGGTGGTAGCGAGATGCGAGATCGAGCACGGCGGCGGTGAGCTCGTCGGCGAAGGCGGCGCGCTCGGTGGCCGAGCGAAAGCGGATCTCGGTGTCGATGGCCATGGTGGGCAGTCGCTTCCCGGCGGCGTCGGCCCGGTGGGCGAGGCTGCCGACCTCGCGCACCACGCGGCCGGCGAGGGCGACCAGGTAGCGGGCCGAGAGCCGGTCGGCGGTCTGATCGGGGTCGGCGGCCGTCTCGCCGAGGGCGGCCGGGGAGACGACGTAGCTGGCGGCGGTGGCCCGCAGCACCCGTTCGGTGATGCCGCCCCGCTTGCGCTCCTCGGCCAGCTCCACGAGGCCGTGCGCCTCGAGCGCCCTGACGTGGTAGTTGACCTTCTGGCGGGCGATACCGACCCGAGCGGCGAGGGCGGCGGCCGAGCCGGGCTCCACGAGCTCAGCGAGCAGCCGGGCCCGCATCGGGTCGAGCGCCACCGCCGCGGCGGCCGGGTCCTCGATCACCTCGACGTCGTGCATGCGGTCCAGTATCGCCCTGACAATATTTCTTGTCAATGATCGGATCGGCTCCGCGACGGCGGGTGAAGGTCATCGAGAAGCCCGTTGACCAGCCGTGGGGTGAGCGGATCGCTCGTGTCCCCCGACGGCCGGGGCATTCAGGGCGCGTCGCGTCGGCGTTGGCGGTTGCGGCGGAGGGCGCGTCGCTCGTCCTCGGTAGCGCCACCCCACACGCCGTCCTGTTGGTTGGTGGCCAGCGCCCATTCCAGGCACTGGGGCTCACCTCGCAGCCGGCGCAGATCGCCTTGGCCTGCTCGCTCCGCTCGACAGCCGGCCCGGTACACCCGATCGGAAAGAACAACTCGGTGTCCAGCCCGCGGCAGGCCGCCCGGTCACGCCATCCGCAAGTCACCGCAGCCACCCCCGGCGCGGCGTGAAGCGACTCCAACTGGGCTCCTGTCGGCTCACTACGGTCCTGCCCTCATCAGCGACGATGGGTGCATCACCCTCCACGCCCACGCTCGCAAGGCAAGCTCGTCAAGTTGAGTTCAGTGCGCTCGACCTTGTCGTGGTCCTCGGACGCTGTTCTCAACGGGCTGCTGCGTCACGGCTGTTGGCGCTGAGAGTCAACCGGCGCATCAAGTGGTGAACGCAGCAGCCGGCGCAGGGTTGCTAGGTGCACGTATTGCTCGTGATCATGGCTGCTCACCATGACGCCTTGCTATGGCCACCACAGCGCCAACCAATCCACACCAACCTTTTTGAAAGTGATCTCCCACGGGACTGAGCACTTCGTGCAATGGACGGCGGTGAAATCGTCCGTGACCTCGTCTTCCTGGAGCCGAACCGATTGCTGATGGCACGGTGTCCAGGCCAGGTACTGGCCGGAGCCGACGATGGCGGGACCGATGATCGGCAGCACGACGATCATGAAGACGGTGCGCTCAGCGAGCGGATGTGGGCGGTGCCGGCGTTTTCGAGCTGGTGATGGGCGCGTTCCTCTGCCCAGCGGGTGCTGGCTCCGAGGTAGAGCTGATGTTCGCCGGAGCGCCAGCCGCAGGCGCAGATGGCTACCAGGTGCACGATCTGGTTCCCCTGGCCAGGAGCGGGCTCCCGTACCACGTTCACCCAGTGGCCCTGGCTGGAGTCAGTCTCGGCTTGATACAGCCAGTCGGCGGATGGCTCGCTGGTCTCGGGCGGGTTACGCCCCTCGGGTATATTGTTCCTCGGCCATCCAGCCATCACCTCGACTTCCTTGCCTGCCGCTGACGCTGGCGCAGCTCGTGCCGTTCACCTTCACTCATGCCGCCCCACACGCCAGCGTCCTGGCCAGTGGCAAGCGCCCAGCTCAGACAGTGGGGTGCCACCTCACAGCGCCGGCATATCGTCTTGGCCTGCTCGATCTGTTCCAGTGCCGGGCCGGTGGCGCCGAGGGGGAAGAAGAGTTCAGGGTCGCAGTCTTGGCAGGCGGCTTTGGAACGCCAGTCCATGACATCTCCTCTCCTAGAAAGGACGGTGCTTGGACTGCGAGCCTGGTGGAGTCCTCTTCAGGTGACCATGACGGCCCGTCATGGGTGGGGTATATGCGAGCGGTATATGAGCCCGGACGGCGGTGGAGGAGCAGGACTAGACTGCCTGCGGCCATATGAGCTGGTCCGACACATGGGCGGTCACAAACGTCATGACCATGAACAGCAGTCAGCTTCCGGCCCGCCACTGCCAGTGCGGCGCCCGCCTAGCGCGCGACAACCCCGACACACTCTGTGCTTCCTGCCGCAAGAAGGCTCGTGACGAAATACTTGGCGCCCCGCAGGTGCCGCCGGAGTTCTGGGAGACTGACAACATGCAGGAGGCCTTTGCCAGTTGGCACATGGGCCGTATCTGCTCTGCCTATCGGCATCATCCCCTCCATGGTCCGCGTCCGCTCTCGCAAGAACTGGTAGCTGGTTGGTTTGGCATGGCTCAAGCCCAACTCAGCCGCATTGAGAACGGTCCACCGATCCAGGATTTAAATAAGCTAATCCACTGGGCGCACACCTTAAAGATTCCAGTACAGCACCTGTGGTTTGACCTCCCTGAGTCTCGTCGTAATGGCACTCAAGCGACGACCGCTACCGACAATGCTGCGTTTTCCCACCCCGAGAAAACGTTTCCTGATAAGGTAACGCCGCCAACTGCCGATGACCTCACAATCGTTCAAGATGTGACTAATGACGAGCTGGAGGCCCTGGAGCTTGTCCGGCGGGTTGAGGCCTCAGATGTCAGTGGGTCAACGCTGGAACGGTTAGCCCTGGCCGTCAATAACCTGTGTTGCCGCTACGCCAGCACGCCACCGACCATGTTATTGTCATCGGTGCGGCAGTATCGCCGCTATATCACTCACCTACTCGACGCCCGAGCTACAATTGTTCAAAAAAGACAGCTTCTTGTCACTGGCGGATGGCTGTCCCTGATCGCAGCCGTTGTCTACGAGGACCTGGGCCAGCGCAGAGCCGCTGCGGCCAGCCGAGAAACAGCCTATCAGTTGGGTAGACATACGGAATACAACGAGCTCATGGCGTGGTCGTTTGAGATCCAGGCGTGGCAAGCCTTGTTGGACGGCCAACATTTTGACGCGATTGAGTCCTGTCAGGCCGGCCAAGAGTTAGTCCGCTCAGACAGCTCGGCGGCTGCTCAGCTTACAGCTCAAGAGGCACGAGCGTGGGGGCGGCTTAAAAGAAAGCCGGAAACCTACGCCACCCTTAAGCGAGCGCAAACAGTGGTCGCGCGCCTGCCAATGCCACAGCAGCCGGATCACCACTTCGTCTTTGACCCACGTAAGCTGACTTCATACACGGCAACTACGCTCACCTGGCTGCGTGACGCCAAGCATGCCGAAGAGTACTGTCGTGTGGTCATTCATGACTATGACGAGGACCATAAACCGCGCCGACTGGCTACAGCTCGTATTGACCTTGCAATCGTGGTCACACAGCAAGACCGGCCGGAAGAGGCCTGCCATCTTGGTCACCTTGCCCTTTCCTCCGGCCGCCTTGTGCCATCCAATATCTGGAGGGTGACTGAACTTGACCACGCACTTGTTCATCGCTATGGCGACCTTCCCGATGTACAGGCATTTCATGAGCACTACGTGGAAGTGCGCAAGACAATCATGGACAGTGAGTAACCGTCGGGGGCTGCAAACGGGATACATGCAGCACAGCCGCGCGATGGCGGGCAGATCAGCGCCAAACCGCCAACCCGCAGACCGGCAAGGAGCTTCTGCTGGACCGCAGGCAAGCCGCCGTCGCCATCCCCGCTGTCCTCGCTGCGGCGTGGGAGCGGATCGCCACCGAGTGGCGCTTCCCGGTCGACGCGGGCTTGGTCGAGGCGTACGAGGAGGCCACCGCCGCGTACGCCGTGAAGCACGAGACCGCTGATCCCCGGGTGCTCGGACCGGAGGTCGCCGACCACGCCGACCGGCTGCTGCGCCTGCTCGACCGGGGGATGAGCGAGTCGTTGCACCGGCGCGTCTACGCGGTGACGGTGGCCGCGCACGTCCAAGCCGGCTGGGTGGCGTTCCACTGCGCGGACCGCGCCGTGGCCCGCCGCTACCTGGCGACCGCCACGCAGGTCGCCGTCGAGTCCGGCGTCCCGACGCTGCACGCGCAGGCGCTGAACGCCGAGGAGATCCTGTACAACCCGTGGCCCAGCGGCGGGCGGGGCGGAAACCCCAAACGGGGGATGGAGCTGCTCGACCAGGCGGCCGATCTGGCCGCCGGGCACGCCGACAAGCTCACCGTGGCGCGGATCGCGGTCGGCCGCGCAGAGGAGGCGGTCGCGCTGCACAAGGCGCCGATCTCCCAAACCGCGGTTGAGGACGCCCAGCGGGCGCTCGACGCGGGCGGCGGTCCCCAGCAGGGGTTGTTCACCGTGTCCGGCCTGTACGCCGGCACCGACGCGTGGCTGGAGCGCGTCCGCGCCAAGGTCGACGCCGCAGCCGGCCGCTACGACGACGCCGAGAAGACGCTGACCGCGCTGTTCGCGAGGGACCTCGCGCGGGGTCACGCGCGGGCTGACGCGATCACGGTCGCCAACATCGGCGCGGTCCGCCGGGACGCCGGTGACCCCGAGGGCGCCTGCGATGCGCTCGGCGATGGCCTGGGCCGCGCCACCCGCGCCGGCTATCTGCTCATGGGCGTGGAGCGCATCCGCGGCGTGCGCGACGGCTTCCCGCCCGAGTGGACCCCGCTCGCCCGCGTCCGCGACCTCGACGAGCAGATCCGCCTCGCTGTCTCACGGTTTGCGGACGTTATCCACAGATCGTCGGCCGCCCCTTTCGAAAGCCGGTGATCGCGGCGATCATGGTGAGCGGATAGAGACGCTGTTCGTCCGTCAGGGGACAATCGTGCAGTTCAAGGCAGTCAGGAGCGCCCGGCTGGCACGCCGGGCAAGGGTTGAAACCTGTGGTACGGTGCCATTCTTGATCGCCGTCCTGCTCCTGCAGGCTGACGCATCCGCAGCAGGGGCCGCCAAGACCATGGGATGGGCATGCGCAAGTACGAGTTGATGATGATCACCCACGGGTCGCTCGACGAGCCCGCGGTCCAGGCCAACGTCGGCAGGTTCACGAAGCTGATCGACGACCAGGGCGGCGTGGTCGAGCGGATAGACCAATGGGGCAAGCGGGAGTTCGCGTACGAGATCGACCACATGCGTGAGGGGTACTACACGGTCATCGACCTGCAGATCACCCCAGCAGGGCTGGCCGAGGTCGAGCGGCAGCTACGGCTCGCCGACGAGGTCGTCCGCCACAAGGTCGTCCGTCCCGCTACGCGCACCAAGCGAACGTCCTGACCGCCCCACACCTTCTCCTAGAGGCGCCTCTTCCCCAACCGGTCCCGCGCACCTGCCCGGGGCTGGACCGCAGGGTCGACGTCGGCGCCCGTCGACCTCTTGGAGGAGCCCGGTCCGACGCAGGCCCGCAAGGTCGAGGTACGAGTTGTGAGGGGGGTTCGGGAAAGGCCCCCGTGAGCCAGACAAGGAGGTCCCCCGTGGCCAACGACAACACCATCACGATCGTCGGCAACCTCACCGACGATCCCGAGCTGCGCTACACCCCGGCGGGCGTTCCGGTCGCGAATTGCCGGGTCGCGGTGAATCGACGCACCTTCAATCGGGAGACGAGCTCGTTCGACGACCGGCTCGACGGGTTTTTCACGGTCAACATCTGGCGCGACTATGCGGAGAACGCCGCGGACTCGTTGCGCCGCGGCAACCGCGTCCTGGTCATGGGCCGGCTCATCAGCCGCTCTTATGAGGACAAGGAGGGGCAGACGCGCTGGGTCACCGAGATCGAGGCGGACGAGGTCTGCCCCAGCCTGCGGTGGGCGACCGCGAAGGTGACGAAGGTCGTCCGCGGCGCGAGGGGTGGGGAAGACTCCAGTGACGCCCGCATGGGCGGCGCGCCCCCACCGAGCGAGCCGCCCGCCTCCGACGACGTTCCATTCTGATCGACCGACCGCGCCAACCCCCTCACCGCCCCTCCTGAGACGGAGCATATCCATGCCAGCACCCAACCGGCCCAGCCGGACCCCGAAGCGCAAAGAGGACTACTTCCGGAAGAACAAGGTCGAGTACATCGACTACAAGGACATCGCGCTGCTGAAGAAGTTCATCAGCGACCGTGGGAAGATCCGCTCTGCCCGCGTGACCGGGACCAACCCGCAGTTCCAGGGGCTCATCGCCAAGGCGATCAAGAACGCCCGGGAGATGGCGCTGCTGCCCTACACCAACCGGTAGGGGCGTACAGATGAAAATCATCCTGAAACAGGACGTCGAGTCGCTCGGCGATGCAGGGGATGTCGTCGAGGTCGCGGACGGCTACGGGAACAACTATCTCGTGCCCCGCGGCCTCGCGATGCGCGCGTCCAAGGGTGCGCTCGCCGATGCCGAGGCGATCCGCCAAGCCCGCACGAAGCGCGCCGCCCGCAACCTCGCCGAGGCACAGGAGCAGCGGCAGCGACTCGAGGCCAAGCCGGTCCAGATCGTCGCCCGAGCCGGTGCAGACGGGACGCTCTACGGCTCCGTCGGCAACACCGCGATCGCGGCGGCGGTCTCGAAGCAGCTCGGCGTCCAGGTCGACCGGCGACGGATCCCGATCGAACACCCGCTCAAGCGCCTTGGTGCGCACGAGGTTTCGGTCCGCCTGCATCCGGAGCTCACCGCGACGATCCGAGTCGAAGTCGTCCGAGAAGACTGAGAACATCTTGGACCCGCAGCCATGAGGCGTGCGGAGCGATAGCCCACCATCACGATTGGCGAACGTAGGTCGCGCCAGGTCGCTTCACCCGACAAGGCGCGACCCCTGATGAAGAGCTCTTGAGCACGTACTGAAACGGCAACGTCCCCCTCGGTCCGCCGGCTTGACGGGAATGCGGGGGAATTGACAGGAGCCGCTCGTGGCCGCGCAGCCCGACGTCGGCGTGTCACCTTCCCCCGCGTCGTACGACCGTGTCCCACCGCACAACCTTGACGCTGAGATCAGCGTGCTCGGCAGCATGCTGCTGTCCAGGGACGCGATCGCCGAGGTGTCCGAGTTCGTCGGCCCCGAAGACTTCTACCGGGGCGCACACCGGACGATGTTCGAGGCGATCCGCGACCTCTACGACCGGGGCGAGCCCGTCGATCCCGTCACCCTCGCCGACGACCTGGAGCGCCGTGGCACGCTCGGCGACGTGGGGGGCGCGCTGGCGATCGCCGATCTCGTCGCGAAGGTGCCGACGGCGGCCAACGCCCTGTACTACGCGCGGATCGTCGCCGACCACGCGCTGCGGCGGCGTTTGATCGACGTCGGCACGCAGATCACTCGGCTCGGCTACCAGGCCACCGATGGCGCGGACTTCGCCATCGACACCGCTGAGGCGCTCGTCTACCAGGTGGCGCAGCGAGGCCTGGCCCGCGAGTTCACCTCGATGAAGGAGCTTCTCACCGCAAGCTTCGAGCTGATCGAGCGACTCCATGAGCAGGACTCCGCGGTCACCGGCCTCGCGACCGGGTTCGTCGACCTCGACGAGTGCACCGCGGGCCTGCAGCCCGCCAACCTCGTGATCCTCGCCGCCCGACCGGCAATGGGGAAGTGCGTCAGTTTTGACACTCTTTGCCTAGATGGTGCAACTGGGGCTCTGCGCCAGATCGGGGACATCGTCCGAGCGGGTGACACGGCGCCGATCGAGCTTGTGTCACTCGGTCCGGACCTGAGGTTGCGCAGCGCGACCCCGGCCGCGTTCCACGAGAACGGCGTCCAGCCGGTCTGGCGGCTCCGGACTCGGCTCGGCAGACAGATCGTCGCGACCGCCAACCACCCGTTCTTGACGATCGACGGGTGGACGCCCCTTGTCGAGCTCGCGGTCGGGGACCGGATCGCAACGCCGCGTGCGCTGCCCTTCTTCGGAAACGACGAGTTGCCCGACGCGCAGGTCGCGCTCGTCGCGTTCTCCATCGGAGGCGAAAGCTCCAGCGGCGGGTCCTCTGCGTTGCCCACCACGTCATCGACGCTCGTCGCTGACGTCCAAAGGTGGGCCTGTCAACTCGGCGTCCAGGTCCATGCGCGCGGCTCGAGCGGCTGCCCGTACGGGCTGGTCAGACGACGTGGCCGCCGCAACCGGTTCACCGACCTTCTCCGCAAGTACGGGCTCTGGGGCGTCAAGGCTCCCGACAAGTTCGTCCCTGACGCGTTCTTCCGACTGCCCCGCCGCCAGGTCGCGCTGTTCTGTAACCGACTGTTCGCCTGCGACGGCTGCGTCTACGCAGGCGACGAGTACGCACAGATCACCTACGTGACGGTCTCGAAGCGGCTTGCCCACCAGCTCCAACACCTGCTCCTGCGATTCGGCGTGATCGCCAAGATCAGGGAGCTGCGCCACGTCTGGGAGGGCACCAGCAGAATTGCGCTGGAGCTGCAGGTCACAGACCGCGAAAGCATCGAGATCTTCGCCAGCGAGATCGGCATCCTCGGCAAGGACGACCAGCTTCAGCGCGCGGTCGCGCTGAGCGGGCAGAATCACTGCGCCGAGGACCGGGACCTGGTCCCGGTCGGGGTGGGGGAGCAGGTGCTCGAGGCGAAGGCCAGCCGCACGGGGTGTTCCGTCAGCAGCCCGCAGCTGACTCCCCTCGCCGAGTCCGACATTTACTGGGACGGGGTCGTCTCGATCGAGCCGGCGGGTGAGGAGCGGGTCTACGACCTCACCGTCCCGGGCGACCACAACTTCGTCGCTGGAGATCTGCTCGTCCACAACAGCACGCTCGCCACGAACATGGCGACCCATGTCGCGGTGAACCTGCGGAAGCCGGCGGTGCTGTTCTCGTTGGAGATGTCGCAGATGGAGCTCGTCCTGCGCATCCTCGCTGGTGAGGCGCGCATCGACTCCGACCGGCTGCGCACCGGACGGCTGGCGGAGTCCGACTGGCCGAAGCTCTCGCAGGCCATGGGCCGCTTGGCGGAGGCGCCGCTGTTCATCGACGACACCCCAGGCATCAACTTGATGGAGATCCGGTCGAAGTGCCGACGGCTCAAGCAGAAGCACGGCCTCGACCTGGCCGTCATCGACTACCTCCAGCTGATGCAGCCGACCCGGAGGATCGAGAACCGCGTCCAAGAGGTCGCCGAACTCAGCCGCGGCCTGAAGATCCTCGCGAAGGAGCTGGAGATCCCGGTCCTCGCGCTGTCCCAGTTGTCCCGGAAGCCCGAGGACCGCGCCGATCGTCGCCCTCAGCTCGCCGACCTCCGCGACTCGGGCTGCCTGACGGCGGACACCAGGATCACCCGCGCCGACACCGGCATCGAGGTCACGATGGGCGACCTGCTGCGCAACGGCGCGCGGAACGTACCGGTGTGGAGCCTCGACGACCAGCTGAGCCTGGTGCCGTCGGTGATGACGCACGTCTTCTCCAGCGGATCCAAGCCCGTCTATCGCGTCCGGCTCGCGTCCGGCAGGACGGTCAAGGCGACCGCCAACCATCCCTTCCGCGCCATCGACGGCTGGCTGCCGCTCGCCGAGCTGACCGTCGGCTCGCCAGTCGCCGTGCCGCGCTTCCTTCCGGAGCCCACGAGGGTCACCCCCTGGCCCGAGGGCCGAGTCGCCATGGTTGCTCACCTGGTCGGTGACGGTGGCATCCCTGACCAGATCTGCACGCTTCCCTGCGCGCAGGTGCGGCTGTTCCTCCGTCACCTCTGGGCCGCCGACGAACCGCTGGCAGGCGGTGACCGCGCCATGAGCAGGCGGATGGCGGAGGGAGTGCAGGCGCTCCTGCTCCGTCTGGGCATCCAGAGCCGGCTCAAGGTCGCCGGGGGAGGAGAGCGGGAGGGCTGCACGCTCGACGTGGCGGGCAGCGAGCATCACCGACGCTTCCTCGAGGGGGTCGGGATCAACGGCGCCCGGAGCGCCCAGGCGGAGGCCTATCCGCAGGTCGAAGCGCGGACGGACGCGCAGGGCGTCACGCACCCCCCCGGCGTGGCGACGATGACGGAGCTGCTGGGCGACCAGGAGCTGCGCTGCTCCACCGAATCCGACGTGGCTTTGGACAGGATCGTCGAGGTCTCACCGCTGGGCGAGGAGCCCGTCTACGACGCCACGGTGATCGGCACCCACAACTTCCTCGCCAACGGGATCATCGTCCACAACTCGATCGAGCAGGACGCCGACATCGTCTGCTTCATCTACCGGGACGAGGTCTACGACAAGGACTCGTCGGCCAAGGGCGAGGCCGAGCTGATCGTGGCCAAGCACCGCAACGGGCCGCTGCGCACGGTCCACCTGTCGTTCCTCGGCCACCACTCCCGCTTCGCCAACATGGCTCGCGGCCCAACGCCCCCCAACGCCCGCCCCGGCGGCCCCCGCCCCGGACCCGGGATCTAGCCGCCCCCGGGATCTAGCCGCCCCCTGGGTCCAGCTGCCCCGTCGGGCTGAAACGTCAACCGGCCGCAGGAACCGGGCTGATAGGTTGCCCATGGGTCATCTGACGGTTTTCACT
>JBOGEB010000022.1:0-19699 GCA_050743125.1 Egibacteraceae bacterium | reverse complement strand
CCCGGGATCTAGCCGCCCCCGGGATCTAGCCGCCCCCTGGGTCCAGCTGCCCCGTCGGGCTGAAACGTCAACCGGCCGCAGGAACCGGGCTGATAGGTTGCCCATGGGTCATCTGACGGTTTTCACTGATGGGCGCTGGCGAGGCCGGACACTCAGAGAGTGGCTCCCCGACATCGTCGATGAGATCGTCGAAGCCCACCATCCCCTGAGGATCATTCTGTTCGGTTCGCTCGCCCGCGGCGAGGAGCGAAGGGAGAGCGACATCGACCTCGTCGTCGTGTTCGACGAGGCGCCACGCGAGGAGAAGACGCAACTGATGAGCGCGATCTACCGGACCGTGGGCGGCAAGGTGCCGGTTGACGTCATCGTGACCGATCCCGGAGAGATCGCCAGACGCGGCCACCTGCCCGGCTCCATCCTGTACCCCGCACTGCGCGAGGGCGTGGTCGTCTATGACCGAGCGGCCTGATCCCGAGCCGGCCGCTGTTGACAGGGGTTTGCGGAGAGATTGTGGATGTGCGTGTGGGCCGTAGCGGGGTGGCTGCCTGGGCGGGCTGGTGTCAGCACGGTGACGTGCGCCCGCGCGCCGGCGTCTCTGCCGGCGCCAAACATCGTGGAGCGTCCGGAGCCTGGGGGCAGCAGGCGCTATGACCGCGCAACCACCCACAGGTCCATGCCAAGAGCCCCTTTTCGTGTGCAGAGCTTCGCTTGGACCCATGAGCTGCAACCCTCCCGCCACGGGTGGCGTCTCACCGTCGGGCCGGTCAGTGGGGTCGGCGTGTGGGAGTGGAGGTGGACGCGATGCGCCGACGTCTGGTCGCGCTGGCCGTGGTCGCGCTGGTGGGGGCGGCGTGCAGCGCCTCCGCAGGGGATGTGAGCGGGAAGGTCGAGGCGAGGCAGGCGGATGCGGCGGCGGAGCCGTCGAGCGGTGGGCTGGCTGCCCGCGCTGGGCAGGGCGCGGACCAGGCGAGCCGGCCTGAGCCCAGCGGCCCGCTGCCTCCGCTCCCGGCCGTACCCGGGGACCGCATCGTCAAGGACGGGACGATGACCG
Organism: Egibacteraceae bacterium; assembly: GCA_050743125.1. Lineage (GTDB taxonomy): Bacteria > Actinomycetota > Nitriliruptoria > Euzebyales > Egibacteraceae > JBOGEB01. The sequence goes on along the minus strand of JBOGEB010000022.1, from coordinate 18,648 downwards.
TCCAGGTGCGGGCCGACGGGTTCGAGGCCGCGTTCCAAGCGGTGGTCTTGCAGGCGCAGAAGCTCGGCGGGTCGGTGGTCTCAAGCTCGAGCCGCACGCTCGAGCGCGGCGGCCGGTCGGGCGCGGTCACGGTCCGGGTGCCCGTGACCAGCTACGAGGGGTTGCTCGCCGACGTCGGCAAGGTCGGCAAGGTCCGTGACCGCAACGTGACCTCACAGGACGTGACGGGCGAGTTCATCGACTTGGAGGCGCGGCTCCGCCAACTCCAGGCGCAGGAGGCGTTCTACCTGAGGCTGCTCGGGCAGGCGCAGGGAATCTCCGACGCGATCGCGGTGCAGGGGCAGCTCGGCGGGCTGCAGACCCAGATCGAGCAGGTCAAGGGCCGCCTGGACCTGCTCCGGGACCGGACGTCGTTCTCGACGCTGACTGTCCACATCGTCGAGCCCGGCGTGCCGCTCCCGTTGACGCCCGAGGCCGACGGGCGGCCGAGCCTGAGCCGCTACTGGCAGTCGGCGAGGGACGCGCTGGTGAACGTCGTCGGGTCGGCGATCGTGGTTCTGTTCTTCTTGCTCCCCCTGCTTCTTCCGGCCGGCGCGCTCGTGCTCGTGTGGCGACTGACCCGCCGCCGCACCGCTAGCGTGGAGCCGAGCGAGGAGGAGCGTGCATGGCCAATGGCGCCATCGCCGAGATCGTGAACTGGCTGGTCCTGGCGATCGGCGCCGCGCTGCTCCTTGGGACCGGGGCGGCGCTGCTGGCCTACCGGCGCACGGGCGTGTTCCCCGGCCAGAGCGCGAGCGACGCCCGCTCGGCCAGATCGAGCGTGCGGACCGCCGTGGCGAAGTGCGTGGTCGGCGGGCTGCTCATGCTGTGGGGCCTCGGCGGGCTCGCCACCCTGCGCTGATCAGCGCGTGCTCGAAGCGCCGGAAGCCCGTCCACAGGACCGTGAAAGCTCTGCGCTGCGGGAGTCATTTTCCTACCAATATGAACTCGGTTGCTCCCCTGCGCTTTGCGCTCGCGTGGGTGCCGAAAGAGTATCGGTGATCTATTTCATTAATCTCGACGCGAGGTTTCACCCGACGCAACCGTGTGACGAGCTCCTGGACAGTTGGCACCGCGTTGGAGCTGTAGGAAAGAACAATGATGCTGTCGCTGAAGTGCTCGAATACTCGCGACAATGCATCTCCCACTGTGCGTTTGTAAGAGAATGGCGTGTAACGCTTCTCAAGCTTTTTTGTTGTGGTGCCTTCCATGATCTGCACGCCGCGCCAGTAGAGCGCTAGGCCCTCAAGAAAATGGTAACGCTTGATGTAGCAGTTATCATCCCTTGGTGGCGCGTAAGGGGGATCTAGATACACAAGATCGTAGCCGTAGGGATTCAAGTCGAATACATCTGCCTGGACCGCCTGGCAAGCTTGCCCGTTGTCAAAAACGACATTGTTATATGCCTCAATTGTCAAGCGTGCTTGCTCACGGAGGGGTAACCGCAAGCTTCTTCGGCCGTCGTCGTATCGGAAATCCGTCACGGTGAAAACACCGCGGGGTTGCTTTCTTGCGGCTGCCAAACAAAGCGCTGAGATGGCGAGGCTACGTTTCTGTCCTTCGAACTGGTCAATGTGGGACCATGCAGAGTCGAGAAACTCGTGATCCTCGTTTGAGAAATACAATCCTTCGAAGGTCCGACGGATGAAGTCACGTGTATCCGCTGCGGGGCCAAGCAGTCGGTCCACGTCTGCTGAGGATAGCTGCTCGCTCTGGTTTGCTATGGTGGCGTCGGCAACCGTAGAGCAAAAGGCTAGGAAGTCGTTTGCGGTAACTGACTTCCCCATAGCCTTGAGCGCATACGCAACGACCCCGCTGCCGCTGAAGGCATCAAGAGCTGAAGCGAATGATATGTCATTGAAGATTTGTATAAGGTTAGGCAATAAGCGGTACTTGCTGCCCATGTAGCGTAGGCGAGGGAATGCTGCTGCCCGCGCGAGAGTTTTTGTCAAGCCCTCCTGAGGAACTACCTCAGCGGCTCGCATCATAGGAGAAGCCCTTCATCTTTGGGTTTCCAGCGGTGAGGCTTGCGGCGAGCCTTCGTCGGCGACCCCGCGACACCGCCCTGGGAAGGCTCGACACCTGCTCTCAGGCTTGCTCGAAGCGCCGGAAGCTCGCCCACAGGACCGTGAGCATGCCGGCGAACAGCGGCAGCCACCCCAGCCGCGCCCAGACCCACGCCCCGGTGGACGGAAGCGTGTGGAGGCCGGGAACCCGACCCCAGGGCGCGAGCGCCAACGTGACCATGACCAGGGCGGTCTGGTGCCACACGAACAGGGTCATCGCCCAGCGGTTCACCAGCGCGGTCACCGCCCACACCCACGGGCGCCGCGCCAGGCGCGCCAGGCGGTCGCGGACGAGCAGCACGACCCCGATCTGCACGCAGGCGACGGCGGGGACGAGCAGCGACGGCGGGTTGAGGTTCGAGCGCGCCGCACCCGTGACGCCGACCATGCTCGCGGGGTAGCCGCCCCAACCGACGAGGGCTCCCGCGAGCGCCCCGCCGCCCAGGACCAGCAGCAGCGCCGCTCGGGACGACCGCAACCGGCCGTGGGCCCAGGCGACGCCGAGCAGGTAGGCGACCAGCCACCCGAAGACGACGGTCGCCCACCCAAACGCACCCGCGCCAGGGACGCCCCGACCGAACCGGAGCAGGTCCACGACCGCGACGACCAGCCCCGACGCCAGGGCGGCCCAAAGCCCGAGCCGTCGGTAGACGGCGAGCGCGGCGGGGAGCAGCGCGGTGACGAGCAGGTACACGGCGACGAACCACAAGGGCTGCACGACGAGCAGCCCGACCGTCCGCAGGAGCGCGAGCGGCACCCCCGCAGCCGCCGCGAGGCCCGCCGCCGTGGCCCAGACCGCGAGCAGGACCACGACCGGGCGGCCCAGGCGCCGGGCGCGCCCGGCCAGCCACGCCCTGTACCCGCGGCCGGCCGCCCGAGCCGAGGCGAGGCTGCGGCTGTTCGCGTAGCCGCCGACGAAGAAGAACAGCGCGATCACCTGCAGCGCCCAGGTCAGCGCGGCCAACGACGGCATCGCCGACAGCGGGCTGGCGATCCGCACCCCGGACCCGTCGACGACCAACGCGGTCACCAGCCAATGACCCAAGATGACACAGCCGATACTGCCCGCGCGCAGAGCGTCGATGACCCGGTCACGGTCCGGTGGCGTGGCGGCCTCGACCCGCTCGACTGTGCGCTGCCAGGCGCTGCCCCGGGCCTCCAGGAAGCTCGCCACCCTCATCACGTGATCATAAGAGCGTGTGTCGAAACCTGGACCGTCCCGACGATCGCCAGCCCGGATCTGGCCTTCGGCGATGCCGCCGGGCTGCGGAGGCTCGGCCCCGCGCGGGCTGCCGCCTTGCACCAGGTGTCGGATACTGTCGGTACCGACGACAGTGGCGAACGACGATGGGGGTGCTGGGCGATGGGGGAGCGGCGCGACACCAGGGGCATGCCCAGGCGGATCTTCCTGCAGACCACGGGGGCGGCGGCGCTGGCGGCGGCGTGCGGGCGGGGTGGCGGGCCTGCGGGCCTGCGCATCCTCATGTGGAGCCACTTCGTCCCGCAGCACGACCAGTGGTTCGACCCGTTCGCCGTCGGGTGGGGCCGTCGCGTCGGCGTGAACGTGACGGTCGACCACATCAACACCGCGGACATCCCGGCTCGCATCTCCTCCGAGATCGCCGCGGGCCAAGGCCATGACCTGATCCAGCACGTCGCGCCGCTCCCGCATGTCGAGCAGAGCGTGCTCGACATGACCGACGTGACCGAGGAGGCGGTGCGCCGCCACGGGGAGCAGCTCGGGCTCTGCAAACGGTCGAGCTTCAACCCGACGACGAACAGGTTCTTCGCCTACTGCCCGAGCTGGGTGCCCGACCCGGGCGACTACCGCAAGAGCTTGTGGCAGAAGGTGGGCCTGGAGAACGGCCCGTCGACCTACGACGAGCTGCTGGAGGGAGGGGGGCGGATCAAAAGCCAGCTCGGCGTGCAGTTGGGCATCGGCATGTCGAACGAGGTCGACTCGAACATGGCCGGCCGGGCGCTGCTGTGGTCGTTCGGCGGCGCGGTCCAGGACGCCAACGAGCGTGTCGTGATCAACTCGGACGCGACGGTCGCCGCCGTCGACTTCATGAAGAAGCTGTTCCAGCGGGCGATGACCGACGAGGTGTTCGGCTGGACCGCGGCCTCGAACAACCAGGGGCTGATCGCCGGCCAGATGAGCTACATCCTCAACTCGATCTCGGCCTACCGCACCGCCCAAACGGTGAACCCCGACGTCGCGTCCGACGTGTTCTTCACGCCCGCCCTGAAGGGGCCGGCGGCCGGGCTGGCCGCCAGCCACGTGATCTACAACTGGGTCATCCCCAAACATGCGAAGAACGCGGACGCGGCAAAAGAGTTCCTGCTCCACTACACCGCGAACTTCGAGCAGGCGACCCGCAACTCCCAGCTCTACGACCTCCCGGCGTTCGGCAAGCTCGTGCCCACGCTGGGAGACTGGCTCCGCGCTGACCCGTTCGGGTCGCGGCCCGCCGACAAGCTCGCCGTGCTCGCCGACGCCTCGACGTGGAGCACGAACGTCGGCCACCCAGGCCCGGCGAGCGCCGCGATCGGCGACGTGTTCGCCGCGTTCATCGTTCCGAACATGTTCGCGAAGGCGGCCCGGGGTGAGCGGTCACCGAAGGAGGCCGTCGCCGAGGCCGAGTCGAGGGTCAAGCCGATCTTCGACAAGTGGCGGCGCGAGGGGCTGATCGGCGGTGGATCTGGCTGATGGCCGTCGTCGAGGTCCGCGACCTGCACAAGCGCTTTGCCGGCGGGGTGGTCGCCGTTGACGGCGTCGATCTTGCGACCGCCGAGGGCGAGTACCTCGTCCTGCTCGGCCCGTCCGGGTGCGGCAAGACGACGCTGCTGCGGATGATCGCCGGCCTGGAGCAGCCGACGTCCGGTGAGGTCTACATCGGCGGCAGCCCGATGACCGGCCTGCCGCCGCGGGCCCGGCAGATCGCGATGGTGTTCCAGAGCTACGCGCTGTACCCGCACAAGACCGTGCTCGGCAACATCGTCTTTCCGCTGAAAGCGGCGGGGATGGGCCAGGCAGAGCGTCGGCGCAAGGCCGAGTGGGCGGCGGGCCTGCTCGGCATCGGCCACCTGCTCGACCGCCGGCCGCGGCACCTGTCCGGCGGGGAGCGCCAGCGCGTCGCGCTCGCCCGGGCGCTCGTCCGCGAGCCGAGCGTCTTCCTGCTCGACGAGCCGCTGTCGAACCTCGACGCGAAGCTCCGCGCCTCCGCCCGCGAGGACCTGAGGCAGTTCCAGGAGCGCATCGGCGTCACCACGATCTACGTCACCCATGACCAGGTCGAGGCGATGGCGCTCGGCCACCGCATCGCGGTGATGTCTGAGGGCAAGGTCCGGCAGGTCGGCACGCCGCAGGAGGTCTACCGCGAGCCCATCGACACGTTCGTCGCGACGTTTCTCGGATCGCCGCCGATGAACCTCCTGGAGCACCACGACCGCCTGATGGGGTTCCGTCCTGAGCATCTGCTGCCGAAAGGGGTTCCCGAGCCGGCTGACGACGACCTCGACCTCGATCTCCACGTCCAGCGGGTCGAGCATCTCGGCTCCGAGCGCCACGTCATCGGGACCATGGGCGCGGCCAGGGTGATCGCCGTGCTGCCGTCAACCGTGACGGCGCCCGTCCACTCCGGGCAGACCCAGGCGTTCACCGTGGCAAGCCGCGACCTGCGGTTTTTCACGAAGTCCGGCAAGCGCATCGCGCGCCAGCGCCTGTGACCGCCCCGTTCCCGAAAGCGACCGAGCGGCGCCCGGCGGGGCGGCGGCGCCCGGCGGCGTCGTCCCGCGGGCGGCGGTATCTGCTGGACCGGGAGGGTGTGCTCGCGCCGCTGCTGTTGCTGCCGTCGGTCGTCTACATCGTCGCGCTGGTCGCGGCGCCGTTCGTGCTCGCGATCGCGTTCGCGTTGAGCGACGTGACCGTCGGCGACCCGAGCTACGACTTCGTGGGGCTGCGCAACTTCGCCGCGGTCCTGGGCGACGCGACCTTCCGCCGGGCGCTGGGGAACACGGCGGCGTTCACCGTGATCTCGATGGCGCTCGTGGTCGTGCTCTCCAAGGCGCTCGCGTTGATCCTGGTCGCCGACTTCAAGGGCAGACGGCTGGTGCGGTTCTGTGTCCTGCTGCCGTGGACGACCCCGGCCGCGCTCGCGGCGGTCGCGTGGCTGTGGCTGCTCGACTCGCTGTTCTCGCCGGTCAACTGGACCTTGCGCGCCCTGGGGCTGCTCGACGGCAACGTCGCGTACCTGGGCCGGCCAGGGCTGGCGATGGCCTCGGTGATCGCGGTGCAGACGTGGCGGATCACCCCGCTCGCGGCGGTCATCGTCATGGCCGGCCTGGTGGCGATCCCCGACGAGGTCACCGACGCCGCCAAGGTCGACGGCGCGGGCTTCTGGCGGGGGCTGCTCGAGGTCACGGTCCCGCTGAACCTGCCGGTCATGGCCGTCGCGACGCTGTTCGGCGTCATCGTGCAGTTCACCGACATGGCCGTCGTGTACGTGCTGACCCGCGGCGGCCCGATCGACGCCACCCAGGTGCTCGCGAGCTGGGCGTTCTACCGGGGGATCGAGGGCGGGGACCTCGCCCAGGGCGCGGCGATCGCGCTGTTCCTGTTCCCTGTCCTGCTCGCCGCCGCGATCGGGATCCTGCGGGCCGTGCGGCGGATGGAGGTGCGGTAGCCGTGCGCCTCGCCCGGGCGGACGCCAGGCGCAGGAGCGCGGCGCGCCGGCGCGCCGGCGCGCGGGCCGCGCTGTACGTCTCGGCGCTGGCCTTCGCGCTCGCGGCGGCGGGGCCGTTCGCATGGGGGGTGATCACGACGTTCAAGGCCGACCCCGACCTGTACAACCCGCGGAACAACCCGTTCGTCTTCAACGCTCCGCCGACGCTCGAGCACGTCCGGCTGCTGCTGTTCGGCACGGACTTCGCCACGTTCGTGGCGAACACGCTGATCGTCGGGGTGCTCGTGGTCGCGGTCACCCTCGCGGCCAGCCTGCCGGCCGCGTACAGCCTCGCCCGGCTGCGCATGCCGTGGGGCCCTGCGCTGGGGATCGCGATCTTCCTCGTCTACCTGGTCCCGCCGTCGCTGCTGTTCATCTCGCTGTCCCGTGTGGTGTCCACGCTGGGGCTGCAGGACTCGCGCTGGGCGTTGGTGGCCGTCTACCCGACGATCACGATCCCGGTGTCCGTCTGGCTGCTCATCGGGTTCCTCAAGTCGATCCCGCGTGAGATCGAGGAGCAGGCGATGGTCGACGGCTGCAGCCGCCTCGGCGCGTTCGCGCGGACCGTGCTGCCGCTGGCGTTCCCGGGGATCGTCGCGGTGGCCGTGCTCGCGTTCACGCTGTCCATGCACGAGTTCATCTACGCGCTCGCGTTCGTCGCCCGCAGCAGCCAGAAAACCGTCAGCGTCGGCGTGCCCACCGAGCTGATCCGCGGCGACGTGTTCTTCTGGCAGTCCCTCCAAGCCGCCGCTGTGCTCGTCGCCGTCCCGGTCGCGCTGGTCTTCAACGCCTTCCTCGACCGCTTCATCGCCGGCTTCACCATGGGCGCCGTCAAAGGCTGAACACCGCCCCTCGGCGGGACGATGTGCACGCTGCGCAAGATATGGACCGCAAGCGCACATCCGCCGCTGCCCCACCGACAGCCTCTGCAGGGGGGGCCTCTATACTCGACCGATGATTGACCTCAAGACGGCTCGCCAGGAGCCGGACCGGTACCGTGCAGCACTCGCCAGGCGGGGGGCGTCCGAGGATTTCGACGCCCTGCTCGACGTGGATCGTCGGTGGCGCGAGCTGACTGACCGCGTCGACCGGCTGCGCGCTCGGCAGAAGAAGCCGAACAAGGCTCCGACACCGGCACAGATACAAGAATTCAGGCGTCTCAAGGACGACCTGCGGCAGGCTGAGGAAGAGCTTTCCCAGGCCGATCTGGGTCGCCAGGAGCTCCTGGCCCGTATTCCGAATCTCCCGCACCCCACGGCTCCGGACGGCATGGAGGAAGAGGACGCCGAGCTCATCCGCACATGGGGGGAGCCTCCGGTGTTCGCATTCCGCCCCCGCGACCACCTCGAGCTGGCCTCACCCACCGGCTGGATCGACATGAAGCGTGGCGCGCGGGTCTCAGGCTCCAGGTTCGCCTACCGAATCGGGGACGTGGCGCTGACGGAGATGGCGCTCTACCGGTTCGTCATCGAACGCCTGGCCGGCAAGGGCTTCCTTCCCGTCCTTCCGCCGGTGCTCGTCGCCGAACGCGCCATGTTCGGCACCGGGTTTCTCCCCACGGATGAGAACAACCTGTATCACCTCGAGAAGGATGACCTGTACCTCACCGGGACCTCGGAGGTGGCGCTGGCAGCGATCCACATGGACGAGCGGTTGGAGGAGGACCACCTGCCCGTCTGCTACGCGGGGTTCTCTACCAATTTCCGGCGCGAGGCTGGTGCGTCAGGCAAGGACACGCGTGGGATGTTCCGCGTTCACCAGTTCGACAAGGTGGAGATGTTTGTCTGCTGCCTCCCCGAGGACTCCGAAGAGCTCCACGAGCGGTTGCTTGCCTATGAGGAGGAGCTCGTCCAGTCGTTGGGGCTGCCGTACCGGGTGATGAACATCGCCGCCGGCGACCTCGGCCCTCCGGCGACGAAGAAGTACGACATTGAGGCGTGGTTCCCTGCGCAGCAGCGCTACCGCGAGATCACCTCGTGCTCGAACACCACGGACTACCAGGCCCGGCGCCTCAACATTCGCGTGCGCCGCGAGGGCAACCTCGAGTTCGTCCACACCCTGAACGGAACAGGGGTCACCGCCAGGACGCTGCTCGCGATCATGGAAAACTTCCAGGACGAGGCGGGCGCAGTCGCAATCCCCGAGGTTCTGCTCGAGTACGGCGCTCCATCCAAGATCGGCATGAACCCATAGCGTTACGGATCCTCTGGGATCCCAGAACAATGGCAATCTGCTCGTTCGTCGCCTGAAGCAACGAGACACCAGCGCGGTCAAAGGCGCAGGCGCGGGGGAACAGGTGCGTGACCCGATCCCCCGCGTATATACCAGTGACGCGTGTGCGCTGTGTGACGGTCAGTCGTCAGTCGTCTTCGATGATGGCGTCGCCGCCGTCGCCGCCGGATCCGTTGTCGCTGCCGACGTCGTCGCAATCAGCGAGGATACAGAGGCCGATGCCGAGGCCGATGAGGCCGCCGTCCCCACCCTCGCCGCCTATCGCGACGTCTCTGTGGTGCTTGCGGTGCTTGCCATGCGCGGATGCCGCCGGAGCGAAGCCGACGATCAACATCATCGCGGCCATGCCGGTGACAAGCGTCTTCCGCATGCCGTTGCGCGCGCGTGTTCCAGTGCTCAAGGTGTATCCCCCCAATGTGCTGTCGTTGTTCGGTGCCCAGGAGCACAACCGGTGGGGATCCAGCCAAGCCCACCGAACTGCTTGAAGCGCCCCTTAGACCCCCTAGGTGCCACGTCAAGGCTCCTCGCTCTACGCCCTTGACGGACCCATCACGACGGTACCGCCTCGCCACACGCGCCGCAGAAGGTCTTCTTACTCACAAGACGACCGCATCCGGAAAAACTTGCTGATCCAGCCGTCCCGATCACCGGACGTGGACAGCGCAGCGCGATACGCCGCGGGCGGATGAACGCGGCCGAGGTCGTCACGGTCGGTCCCCACCTTCATTGCGCAAGGGCTGGAACAACGAACCCAAACGTCGCTGTTCACGTGTGCGTGTGAGGGTTTGGTACTAGCGGCAATATGCTGCACACGAGAACCGCAAGGAACGGCACGAGCGGCGTGTACCGCGGAGACCTGTGGCATAGCCCTGCTGATCTCGCGCTACCGGGGCGTCTGGGGATACAGCGGCGTCGGCGCGACCGCGGCCTGCGTACGGCGCGTACCGAGCTGACCTACAGCTCGCCTGGTCGCTTCAGGTCGCCGCCGTGCCCGTCCGTCCCAATCGCGTCGGTGCTCACCACGGGCGTGGTCGAAGCGCAGGCCCGGGGGAAGCCCGCCTAGCCTGCGAGCGTGACGAGGCACTCAGTGCAGGCGCGTCAGGCCTGGGTAACGGTCGAGGCCGGCGTCGAAGCTCATGATGACCGCGATCCCATGCCGCTGCATGATCGCGATGTGCAGCGCGTCCCTTGCGGACAGCCCGTAGCCGCCGAGGACGACCTGCTTCGCGAGCTCGACGTCCGCCTGCTCCACACCAAGCACCTCGTCCACCACGCCGAGGATCGCATCGAACGCCGGTTGAACGGCCGCGCGGCGGTCGACGGCCACGTACCGGTGAAGGATCTCCTGGAGCACCTCCACATCGGTCACCAGCCGATCGCCCCGGCTCACGGCGGTCTCGAGCAGGCGTCGCGTCGCGTCCTTGTGCGGGTGCTCGGCCCCGATCAGGTACATGGGGATGCTCGAATCGACCAGGATCATTCCGTGTCCTGCTGGAGGTACCCGCGCTCGATCTCAGCGAGTAGGGCCTCGATGTCCGCGGTAGGAAACGCGTGGCGGCTCGCAGCATGAATGACCTGCAGTTTCCGGGCGGGATCGCCGCTGGCCTCACGACGCTGCGCCCCACGGACGACCTGACGGACCCACTCGGACACGCTCATCCCATGGCGGTCGGCGATCGCGCGGATCTCCCGGAGCTCGGCCTCGTCGAACAGCACCTGCAATCGCTTACTCATACTAATGAGTATGACATACCCACGTCTACTTATCGCCCAACCAGGCTGGGTGGAAAAGCGATGCCCGATCGGTCCAGCGGCGGGCCGCTCACGGGGAAGCAACTGGGTTGAGGACGCGCGTCGGCGTCCGTTTGCCTCCAAGCTTGGGAGGCTCGTTACGCGAAGCGCCATGCTTACCTGCGAAGTTACCGGTCAGACGGCAGCGGCGGCTGAGCCGTCGGGAGCATCGGGGCGGTGACCGCCTGTCAAGTAGACGGGACGTGGGTGGCCAGGTTGCCCGCGCATGTTTGGCTAGAATTTTGGCCAGTATCGGCCTAGGGTGGACGCATGAAGACGCTGCCGCTCGCTGAGGCGAAGAACCGCCTCTCCGCGGTGGTCGGTGAGATCACGGCCACCCATGAGTCCGTGACGGTGACGGTCAACGGCCGGCCGGCCGTGGTGATGCTGGCCGTCGAGGACTTCGAATCCATCATGGAGACGCTCGCGCTGATCGAGAGCGACGCCGACCGTCAGCGACTGGCAGAGGCCGAGGAGTCAGTAGCCGCTGGTGACGTGTCCACCGGCGAGGAGATGGCCGAGCTCATGCGCGCCCGCGCCGAGCGGGAGGCCCGCACCGCGTGAGCGACCGGTACGAGCTGACCGTCGCCCGGCCGGCTCGTCGAGCCCTCACCGAAGAGCTCCCGTTCAAGATCGCCGCGGCGGCATGGGAGTTGCTGGACGGAGCGCTACGGGACGATCCGCGCCGTGTCGGCAAGCCGCTCCGTGCACCCTTCGCTGGTCACTGGGTCGCCCGCCGCAGCAGCTACCGGATCCGCTGCCGCATCGACGAGGACAAGCACACCGTCGTCGTGCTCGACGTCGTCGGTCGCGCGGACGCCTACCATCGCGGCCGCGCGTGACAACCTGGCCGCGCTTGCGCTGCGTCTTCGTCAGCCGGCGCGGCACCACGACCTCCACGGTGACGAGCAGGTCGCCCGCCGCGCCGCCGCCGGTCCCGGGCTCGCCCCTTGCCCGCCAGCCGCGCCGTCGCGCCGTCGCGCACCGCGGCCGGGATGCGGGCGTGGATCGTGCGCGGCCGGCGCTCCACGCCGGAGCCGCCGCAGACCGGGCACGTCTGGGCCACAAGACCCGTGCCGCAGTGCTTTACAGACTGCCCCGCGCCGCCACCCACTGCGTCGGCTGGCCGGTGACGGCCGCGATCCGTTCGTAGTCCTCGTCGTAGTGCCAAACCGGGACGCCTGCCAGCTCAGCGACTGCCGCGATGAGCAGGTCAGGAATCTTTACGCTGCGATGATGCCGCGCGTGCTGCTCGGCGAGCAGACGCTGTACCTGCATGGCCCGTTCCCAAGCGTCATCTCCGCAGGGCAGCTGGTGCAGCGCATCGAGCTCACTGGACAGCGCGGCATAGTCGGCGGCGCTGCGCGCACTGAAGAGGACCTCCAGCCGGACTGGAGGTGCGGTGGCGATCTCGTCGGCATCGAGGAGCCTGCTCCACTGCTCGATCAGCGCAGGGTGCGCGCTGCGGCGCCAGGCGCTGGTGTCGGCGAGCAGCATTAGGCCTCACGCCAGGCGCGAGCGTCGCGGGTGGTCTCCTCGTCGAAGTCCAACCCGAGTCCGTCACGCAGCCGTCTCGCCAATGCTCGGCGCCGGTCGGCTCGAATGACCGCATGAAATGCGCTGTCTACGGTGTCCTTCAATCCGCTCGTGCCCAGCACCTGCTGCGCCTCCGCAAGGAGTGCGTCGTCAATCTGAATCGTCGTGCGTCGAATCATGATGAGAGTATAGCCCTAAGGCCACAGCTCATACATACCACGGCTGGGTTCAGCGGCGGCGGCGGGTGGGCTCGATCGCGCCGGGGCGGTACAGGACAAGGTCGGTGCCGGCACGGCGCAGCGCGTCCGCCAGCGCAGCGCGCGCGTCGGCGCGGACCCGCTCGACCTCACCCCGGGCACGCGCGAGCTCGGCCTCCAACACGTCGACCTGATCCTGCAACGCCAGAATCCGCAGCACCCCCGCGAGGTTGACGCCCTCACCCTGCGTCAGCTCCTGGATCAGCCGCACCCGCGCGACGTCACGCTCGGAGTACCGCCGGGTGCCCCCCGACGTGCGCGCAGGCTTGATCAGCCCCTTGCGCTCGTACGTCCGCAACGTCTGCGGATGCACCCCCGCCAGCTCAGCGGCCACCGAGATGATGTACACCGCGCTCACCCGCACCGGCTACACCCCCTCGCGCGTGTGCATATGACGCTCGAGGTGGCCGCGGACGGCGCTGTCGTCAACGGCCGCGAAATCCTCGAGCAGCTTGCGCTGCGTCTTCGTCAGCCGGCGCGGCACCACGACCTCCACGGTGACGAGCAGGTCCCCGCGGCGGCCGTCCCCACGCGCGACGCCCCGCCCGCGGACCCGCAGCGTCTTCGCCGACCCAGTCCCGGCAGGCACCTTCAAGGTGACCGGCCCGTCCAACGTCGGCACCGTGATCGCCGCCCCCAACGCCGCCTCGGCGAACGTGACCGGCGCGGTGATCAACAGGTCGTCGTCGCGGCGGGTGAACAGCTCGTGAGGAGCGACGCGGACGCGGACGAACAGGTCGCCCGCCGGGCCGCCGCCCGCCCCGGGCTCACCCTTGCCGGCCAGGCGCACCGTCGCGCCGTCCTTCACGCCTGCGGGGATGCGCGCGTGGATCGTGCGCGGCCGGCGCTCCACACCAGAGCCCCCGCAGGTCGGGCACCGCTCGAGGATCTGACGCCCGGTCCCGCCGCACTTCGGGCACGGACGCGAGAAGCTGAACAGCCCCTGGTCCTCCGCCAAAAGCCCCGTGCCGCCGCAGTCCGGGCAGGTGATCGGGGCTGTCCCCGGCTTCGCGCCGGAGCCTCCGCACGCCGAGCATGCCGCCTGGCCCTCGACGCGCAGCGTGACGGTGACGCCAGCGACCGCGTCCTCGAACGACAGCGTGACGTCGGTCTCGACGTCACGACCGCGCTGGCTCCGAAAGCCTCCGGGCCGCCGCCGCGCGCCGCCGCGGCCGGAGTCGCCGAACAGCCCGCCGAGGATGTCGCCGAGGTCGAACAGGCCCTCGGTGCTCCGCGAGCCGCCGGCGCCAGGAAACCCTCCGCCGCCGGGGAACCCGCCGCGGAGCCCGCCGGAGCCGACGAGGTCACGGACCTGGTCGTACTCCTTGCGCTTGTCCGCGTTGGACAGCACCGAATACGCCTCGCTGACCTGTTTGAACCGGTTCTCGGCGTCTTTGTCGCCGGGCCGGCGGTCAGGGTGCAGCTGACGGGCGAGCTTGCGGTAGGCCTTGCTGATCTCGGCCGGGGTCGCGTCCTTCGCGACGCCGAGCGTGCGGTAGTAGTCCTTCTCGAAGTAGTCCCGCTGTGGTGGCAATCGTCACCTCGCGACCTTCACTGAGGCCGGGCGCAGCACCCGTCCTTTGAGACGGTAGCCGGTGCGCAGGACCTCGACGACGACGGGTGAGTCCACTGCTTCGCCGAGCGCCTCGGAAGCCTCGACCTGGACCAGCGCCTCGTGCCAGTTCGGGTCGAACGGCGCGCCGACCCCAGGAACCTCCTCCAGACCCGCCTGCGCCAGGACGTCGAGCAGGCCGGCGTGGACCATGCCGACCCCCTTGGCGAGACGCTCGTCCTCGCTGCCCCGCGCTGCGTCGAGCGCGAGGGCGAAGTTGTCGAGCACGTCGAGCAGCCGTGCGACCAGCCCGGCGGCGCCGCGGTCGAGCGCGTCCATCAGCTCACGGGTCTTGCGCTTGTTCAGGTTCTCGTAGTCCGCTCGCGCGCGGCGGAGCTGGTCGAGGTAGTCGTCCCGCAGCCGCTCGGCCTCGGCGAGCGCGGCGCGCAGCTCCTCCGCCGAGCGCTGGTCCTGGGGCTCAACCGGGACGGGCTCCGCCTCGGCCAGCGCGTCGTCCAGCCGCTCTGGAGCCTCGACCTGGCCTTTTGCGTCCGGTGTGTCGGCCACTACGCCGCACCCTCATCCTTGCCCCGGGGGCCCTCATCGACGACCTCGGCATCGACGATGTCCTCGTCGCTCGCGGCTCCGCCGCCGTGCGAGGACGCGGCCTGCTGGCCGGCTGCCTCGGCCCCGGCGGCGTAGAGCGCCTGGCCGACCTCCTGGCTCGTGCGCGCCAGGTCGTCGGTCGCGGTGCTGATCGCGTCGGCGTCCGTGCCCTTGAGCGCGTCGCGGACCCGGCCCTGCGCCTCCTCGAGCCGCGCCTTCAGGTCAGCGGGGATCTTCTCGCCCTGATCGCGGAGCAGCTTCTCGGTCTGGTAGAGCAGGTTGTCCGCGTTGTTGCGGGCGTCGGCCTCGGCCCGCCGGCGGCGGTCCTCCTCGGCGAACTGCTCCGCGTCGCGGACCATCCGGTCGATGTCCTCCTTGGGCAGGGCCGACTGCCCGGTGATCGTCATCGACTGCTCCTTGCCGGTGCCACGGTCCTTGGCGGACACGTTCACGATGCCGTTCGCGTCGATGTCGAACGTGACCTCGATCTGCGGCACGCCGCGGGGCGCCGGCGCGATGTCGACGAGCTGGAACTTGCCCAGCGTCTTGTTGTACACGGCCATCTCACGCTCACCCTGCAGGACGTGGATCTCGACCTGCGGCTGGCCGTCCTCGGCGGTGGTGAACACCTCGGACTTGCGCGTCGGGATCGTCGTGTTGCGCTCGATGAGCCTGGTCATCACGCCACCCTTCGTCTCGATCCCGAGCGACAGCGGCGTGACGTCGAGCAGCAGGACGTCCTTGACCTCGCCCCTCAGCACGCCGGCCTGCAGCGCCGCGCCGACGGCGACGACCTCGTCCGGGTTCACGCCCTTGTGCGGCTCCTTGCCATCGGTCAGCTCGCGCACGAGATCGACGACCGCGGGCATGCGCGTCGAGCCGCCGACGAGGATCACGTGGTCGATGTCCGACGCGCTGACCCCGGCGTCGCGGATCGCGTTCAGGAACGGCTGGCGCGTGCGCTCGAGCAGGTCAGCGGTCATCTGCTGGAACTGCGACCGCGTGAGCGTCTGCTCCAAGTGGAGCGGCCCGGAGCTCGTCGCCGTGATGAACGGCAGGTTGATCGAGGTCTCCTGGGTGCTCGACAGCTCCTTCTTGGCCTTCTCGGCAGCCTCCCGAAGGCGCTGGAGGGCCATCTTGTCCTTGGACAGGTCGACCCCGTGGTTGTCCTTGAAGCCCTTGACGAGCCACTCGATGACCTTCTGGTCCCAGTCGTCGCCCCCCAGGTGCGTGTCACCGGAGGTCGACTTCACGTCGAACACGCCCTCGGCGATCTCGAGGATCGACACGTCGAACGTGCCGCCGCCGAGGTCGTAGACCACGATCGTCTGCTCGTCCTCCTTGTCCAGCCCGTAGGCGAGCGCGGCCGCGGTCGGCTCGTTGATGATGCGCAGCACCTCGAGGCCGGCGATCTGCCCGGCCTCTTTGGTGGCCTGGCGCTGGGCGTCGTCGAAGTACGCCGGGACGGTGACGACGGCCTGGGTGATCTCCTCGCCGAGGTAGGCCTCCGCGTCCCGTTTCAGCTTCTGCAGGATGCGGGCGCTGATCTCCTGGGCGGTGTAGGACTTGCGGTCGACCGTGGTCTTCCAGCTCGTGCCCATGTGGCGTTTGACCGACTGGATCGTCCGGTCGGGGTTCGTCACCGCCTGGCGTTTGGCGACCTCGCCGACGAGCACCTCGCCCGACTTGGAGAAGCCCACGACCGACGGGGTCGTGCGGGAGCCCTCGGCGTTCGCGATGACGGTCGGCTCCCCGCCTTCGAGGACGGCCACCACCGAGTTCGTGGTGCCGAGGTCGATCCCGACTGCCTTGGCCATATCGTTGCCACCTCCACGCCCGGTCCCCCGGGCGATGATCTCGAACGGTCTTTACCGGCTGCCAGAGTAGCGGGGAGCGGGGTTGTGCGCAATCTTATGAGCGTATAAGGCTCAAGTTAGATGCGCCTTGCCGACGGGCTCCGTATGGGCCGTGGCGTTTGGGGGCAGGCGCCCGTCGAGCCAGCGGACGAGGCGGTCGAGCGCATCCCCCGAATCTGTTCTGTGTGGCCAGGATTCGTCACGCATGCGTGACGAATCCTGGCCACAAGCGCGCCTCCCGCAGGGTCCGTCACCGCTCGGGTGACGGCAGGCCCTTGGGCAGCTCCACGACCCAGCCCTCGCGCAGCCCGATCTGGCGGAAGAAGCCCTGGTTCACCTCCAACGCGCCGACGAACGCGACACCTGGGTCGTAGCGCGGGCAGGGGTCGGCCTTGCAGGGGTCCATGTCGAGGACCCGCACAACCTTGCCCTGGGGGTCGTAGAAGGCGATATCCAGCGGGATCAGCATGTCCTTCATGTGATACGGCGCACGGACGGGGTGGGGGTAGAGAAAGACCATCCCGGCCCACGCCGGCAGCTGGGTGCGGCCCATCAGCCCACGCCGGCGCTCGCTTGGAGCTGCAGCCACGTAGACCGGCACCCTCACGGCCTGCCCGCTGGGACCGCGCAGGGTCAGCTCGGCCACGTCGAACGGCTCGGACGGCTGCAATGTGCCTGGCGCCTCGGCCTCGGGGGCGCTCGAGCCGCACGCCATGACGAGCAGCAGCCCGGCGAGCACGAGCACGGCGCGTGTCACGGCGCGTGTCACGGCGCGTGTCACGGCGACACCGCAGAAGCCCCGGTCCGCCCCACAGTGGGCGTAACCGGCAGCCCGAGTGCGTTTCGCGACGAAAGGGACGTCCAGAGCTCGGCGCTGTTCGGCGTGCGCCGAACAGCGCTCGGTCAAGGCGGTCTCCAAAGCGTTCCTCACCGGGGTTACCTCGCAGCTTGGAGGATAGCCAGCTCGCTGCGACAGCCGCTCCAAATCCAAGTCATGCGGAGACCAGCAGCACGTGGGAGCTGAATCGGCGCTCTGAGAGCATGCTTGCGCATGCGGTCCTGCTGCCGGGAAGGTGGGAGACGTTCCTCCGGAGCCGAAGGAACGTTGCAGGTCAGCCGGACAAGGCGGGGTGGTCATGCCCCGCCCGGCACTCCTGCGAGGTACGCGGCGGTTCCTTCAGCAGCGGGTGCCCGTCCCGTGATCGCCGCGCGGTGAGAGGATACGGGCACGCCAGTGGCGTGCCCGTATCCTTCCCCCGCTCCCCCGCAGTGACCTACCAGCGGTGCGCCACGTCGATCACGAGCCGTGACCCAGCGCCCGGGCCCGCCAGGGTGAACACCCGGAACGGCAGCCGCCCCCGCACACCGAGCCCGACGGCGGTGTAGCCCTCGAACGAACCCGCGCCCGCGACCTGCCGGAACGTCCGGAAACCGGACACGTTCACCAGCTCGGACCGCGCGGTTGGGAGCGTCTCGCTGCCCGTGTTCACGTCGTACGCCGGCGCCCGCACGCTGATCTGCAGCTTGGCGCCGCCCCGCAGCGGGACGAGGGCGCCGGACCCGTCCTGGGTGACCTGCGGCACGTACTCGACCGCGTAGCCCGACGCTTTGCCCTTCAGGTCGATCACCAGCCGGTCGTAGCAGGCGTGCTGGCCCGCCCGGGCGTTCGTGACCGGCCCCGGCACCAGCGGCCCCGCCTCCTTCGGCAGCGAGCCCCAGCGGATCCCGCAGTAGGGCGGCACCGTCGAGGCCGCGACCGCCGGCACCGCGGCCGCCAGCATTGCGACCGCCGCCAGCCCCACCATCACCTTGCGCATCCCGCCGCCCTCCTCAACTGACGACCCGCTCGACTGCTCTTAAGACGTGGGGCGGGCCGTCTTGGTTGAGCGGTGCAGGTGTATCGATCGGCCGACGCGCCGGTGTGACCAAGCCACGGCCCACGCCCCGTTACGCTGAGCCCGACAAGCTCGAAGGAGGCGTCGGATGGAC
>JBOGEB010000021.1:13349-34133 GCA_050743125.1 Egibacteraceae bacterium | reverse complement strand
GGCCAGGGCTGGGGGAGCCCCCCACAACCAGGGGCTGGGGGAGCCCCCCACAACCAGGGGCTGGGGGAGTCCCCCACAAGAAGGGCCGCCGAAACCGCGCTTCGCTTCGCCCACGGGGCAAGGCCGCGGTTCTCAAACACGTGCTCAGCGCCGGTCGCGCCTACCCGAGCATCCCGACCCGTAGCGCTGCGGGCTCCGCGAGCCCCGCAGCATGTCGAACGGCGCGGAGCACGACCCGGACGAAGCGCTCGTCAGCGCAGGTCTGTGGACTGTGGCCCAGGGTGATGACGACCGCACGACCGCACGACCGCACGACCGCACGACCAGCCAAGCGTCTGCTCCCGGAAGTGCCAGCTCGTGCGCAACCACGGGTCCGCGTCGGCAGGGATGCCCGCGTCCAACCAGGCGTCGTCGGCCAATGTGGTCGTGGGGTCGAGCCGCCGCAGCGCCGGGTGCGGGGCGATCTCGCAGAGGTGCGCGGCAACCGCCTGCTCCAATGGCTGCTCATCGACGAGCGCTGAGGACGTCATCAGGGGCGAGGCTCATGGCTGTCCGTAAGGGGCATTCGCAGACTCGACCTGCAGCCCGTCGATCTGGCCGAGCCATGAGCACAGGGGCCCACCCGCGCCGCCGCCGGATCGTCAACCAGGAGGACCACCCGCACGATCTACTCCAATCATGGAGGTCCGCTCATGGAAGTCCGCCTAACGGACATCCTCAAGGAGCAGACGTGCGGAAAAAGTTCCTTCCCCGTCGAGCGGGCTATGCCGCGGTGTCGGAGAGCGCCCGGCCTCGTGACGGGTGGCGCAGCTTCGACAGTGCCCGGGCCTCCAGCTGGCGGATGCGTTCACGGGTGAGGCCGAAGTAGCGACCGACGTCGTCGAGCGTGCGCGCTTCACCGTCCAACAGGCCGAAGCGCAGCTCAAGGATGATCCGCTCGCGCTCGGGCAGTCCACGGACAACGTCGAGGAGCTCCTGGCGAGCGAGGCCCTTCGCCGCGACCTCCATCGGATCGTCGGCGTTGCGGTCCTCGATGAAGTCGCCGAGCTCGGCGTCGCCGTCCTCCCCAACGGGTGTCTCCAGAGACGTCGGCGTCCGTGCGTACGTGAGCAGCTCCTCGACCGTCGCGGTGTCCTCGCCGAGCTCCTCGGCGAGCTCCTCCAGCGCAGGCTCACGGCCGAGCGCCTCGGCGAGATCGCGCTGCATCGACAAGGCACGCCGTACGCGCTCCATCATGTGGACGGGAAGCCGGATCGTGCGGCCCTTGTCCGCGACGCCACGACCCACTGCCTGCCGGATCCACCAGGTCGCGTAGGTGGAGAACTTGTACCCGCGCCGGTAGTCGAACTTCTCGACCGCGCGGAGCAGGCCAAGGTTCCCTTCCTGAATCAAGTCAAGCAGCGGGAGGCCTTGGCCCTGGTACCGCTTAGCGACCGAAACCACCAGCCGGAGATTCGCCTGGACCAGCCTTTCCTTGGCGCGTTTGCCGTCCCGGTCGGCCTGCGTGAGCTGGCGTCGCCGGGCTGGGGAGCACTTCTTCCGCTCCGCCAGCACTCGCTCAGCCTCCAGCCCCGCCTCGTACCGCTTCGCGAGGTCGACCTCCTCCTCAGCGGTCAACAAGGCGGTCCGGGCCATCTCACGCAGATACAGCTGCACGTGATCGTGCATCGGCATCTCGTCGACCATCTGCGGCACGGTCGCTCCTAACCCTTCACTTCACAGCACGACGCGGTGAACACCGCACCCATCACGCATGCCCGACTCGCCAGCCCCGGAATGGTGTACAGAACGGAGGCGCTGCCGACTCGACTGCAGTCAACATTTGACGGTCTGGCGCACCCATCCTGCCGTGGCGACTCCCAACTGTTTAGACGCTAACAGCCCCCCAGCGCTGGGGGGAGGAGCGCCGATGACAAGAGTACGACGAATCCACCCAGGAAAAGCAAGCCCTTTGTTAACCCCATGGCCAACCTACGCCCACGAATTCCAGGTTACCTGCGTCGGCATGCACCCGCTGGCCCTGGCCGGAATGGGGTGTCGCGCTGGCGATCAGCGCCGGCGCCAGTGGTCCAAGCGGAAAGTTCCGTCGGCTGTGAGGGGGTCCGGAACCCAGAGGGACCCTGGAGACGCCCCCGATCGCTGTGAGGGGGTCCGGGGGGAGTGCTCCCCGCGTCGCAAGGCGAAGCGCTCCGCGCGGGTCGCGCCGTGTGCTGGTTGTCCTCAAGCGCTCCGCAACGCCGCGAGGTGCGGATGCTTTACGCACGAATGCCACGGGTTTTCCGCGCGGACCGCGAGTTCCGTACCCATGGCGTCAAAGCCGGCTGCACAACGCAGGATTCTGTCAGCGCTCGAGGTCGCGGGCGTAGCGGGCTGCCCGCTCGACCAATGGTCGGAACAGGTCCCATGCACTCACGCCGCCCGCCCATTGGGGCGGATCACCGAGCAGCTTGAGGGGGGCGGCGGGGGTCGGCGGGGCACCCAGGACGGGGAGATGGAGATCCTCCAGGGGTGCACGTGGCCGGGTCCACCCCTGCGCTTGCAACTCGGCGATCGGCACGCCCGTCTCGCGCTCCGGGTGGACCGCACGCTGCCGGGCGGCTGCGAGATCGGCGAGGAGGCGGTCGCGGCCGCGGCCGCGGAGGCGCAGGAGGAGGAACGGGTCGCGCTCCAGAAGCTCAGCGGCCGCCTCCCACACCCCCGCAGCGTGTGGGCACACGACCGCACGGTCCCCGCACGCGCACGTCACGTCGAACTCGTCGACCGCCGGAAAGAGGCTGATCCCCGCAGCCTCCAGCTCGACGTCAAGCCCCTCCGGCAACAGTCCGGCGAGCAGCCGCGCGCTGTGGCGCACTTGGCTCGCGAGCAGGTCGATGACGCGCGCCCACTGAGCGTCGTCCAGCGGGCTGACGGTGATCTCCACGAGGTACGGTGTCGCGCGGGTGCCCTGCACGCGGCCCGACAGCAGTCCAGCGGTCGCCCGGATCCCCGACACCCGCCCCGAGCGGTGAAACTGCCGCCCATGGGCGACCCGGCGGGCAAACCGCGGATACTCGACGACCGCCCGCCACTGCTCCGTCCAGCCGCTCACTCGGACCCCCACCCGCCAGTGGGCCCTGGGTGCCCGTCCTCATCCACGGATCCCCACCCGCCAGTGGGCCCTGGGTGCCCGTCCTCATCCACGGATCCCCACCCGCCAGCGGGCGTGCCCACGCCCGTCCTCCCCGACCAGGCCCCGACCGGCTCTTCGTCGTCGTCGAGGTCAATGATGCTCACGTCGCGAGAGAGCGCTACCAGCTCCGCAAGGGCTTCGTCGTCAAGTTCGGTGACCCACGTCTCGCCCGCACCCACGACTGCGTCAGCGAGGGCGCGCTTACGCTCGAGGAGCTCAGCGATTCGCTCCTCCAGCGTGCCCGCCGTGACGAGCTTGTGGACCTCCACCGTCCGGGTCTGGCCGATGCGGTGCGCGCGGTCGGTCGCCTGGTCCTCGACCGCTGGGTTCCACCAGCGGTCGTAGTGGATGACGTGGGTCGCGGCGGTGAGGTTCAGTCCGGTGCCGCCCGCCCGGAGGCTCACAACTAACACCGGGCTCGCGTCGGGGTCGGACTGGAAGCGCTCGACCATCCGATCCCGCCCGCCTGCTGCGACACCGCCGTGGAGGAACGGCACGTCCACGTCGAGGTCGCGGGACAGCTGCGCGGTGAGCAGCCGCCCCATCGCGACGAACTGGGTGAACACGAGCAGTCGGTCACCAGCATTGGTCGCCTCGGCGACGATCTCTTGCGCAGCGGCGAGTTTGCCGGCCCGCCCGGGCAGGCGCGGGGAGGGCTCGTCGAGGTAATGCGCGGGGTGGTTGCAGATCTGCTTGAGCTCAGTGAGCAAGGCAAGGATGCGGCCTCGCCGCTGGATCCTCCCGGCCCCGGCGAGCATCGACAGCGTATGGTCGACCGCCGCCTGGTAGAGCGCCGCCTGCTCAGCGGTGAGCGGGCAGACCACGGTGCGCTCAATCTTGGACGGCAGGTCAGCGATGACCGCCGGGTCGCTCTTCGAGCGGCGGAGCACGAACGGTGCGACAAGGCGCCGCAGCCGAGCCGCAGCGGCGGCGTCACGGCGCTTCTCGATGGGCGCGACGAACCGGCGGCCGAAGCTTGCCCGCGTCCCCAGCAGCCCCGGATTCGTGGCGTCCAGCACCGACCACAGCTCGGCGAGCCGGTTCTCCAGGGGAGTGCCCGTCAGCGCGACCACCTGCCGCGTGCTCAGCCGGCGCACCGCCCGGGCCGCAGCGGTGGTCGGGTTCTTCACGTACTGCGCCTCGTCCAGCGCGACGACGTCCCACTCCACGGCAGCGAGCAGGTCGGCGTCCCGCCGGAGCGTCCCGTACGTCGTGAGCACCGCCCCTGACAGCGCCGCTGACCCGAGCGCCCGCAGTCGGTCCGCTCCGTGGTGGCGCGTTACCGGCATCCCTGGCGCGAATCGACGCACCTCCCGCTCCCAGTTTCCCACCACCGACGTGGGGCACACGATCAAGAACGGCCCCTCCACCGACCGCTCGAGCAGGTGCGCGATGAGCTGGATCGTCTTGCCCAGGCCCATGTCGTCCGCGAGGACAGCGCCGAGGCCGAGCGCACCCATCCCCCCCAGCCAGGCGACGCCGCGGCGTTGGTACCCGCGAAGCTCGCCGACGAAGCCGTCGGGGGTCTTGGGAGCGGGCGGATGGTCGCAGGCGGCGCGGATCCGATCGAGGAGCAGAGCGACGACGCCGTCGGCAACGAACTCGACCGACTGGGTATCCCCGCGCCCGTGATCGATCGGGGCATCCCCGCACCCATGATCGATCGGGGCATCCCCGCACCCGTGATCGATCGGGGCATCCCCGCACCCATGGCCGGGGGCGTACCAGTCGGTGTCGGCGGCGGCGTCGCCTTCCAGGCCGAGCGCGAGCGCCTCGGCCAGTGACACCTCGCCGGCCTCGCCGAGCCGGCCGAGCCGCTCGCTCATGTCGGGGTCCACGCGTACCCAGCGGTCGCGCCACCGCACGAGCGGGGACTTCGCGGCGACGATCGCTTCGAACTCCTCCTCGCTGAGCGTCTCGTCGCCCAGCGCGATCTCCCACCGGAAGCCGGTGAGCAGGCCGGTGAACGTGCCCTGCCTTCCATTGCCGTCAACGGCGCGAATACCGGGGAGGAACGCGAGGTCCGGCCCCTCGGAGCCGCGACCCTCGAAGGCACTGAGGTCAACGAGCGGGAACAGCTCCACAGGGCGCGGCGCTCCCGGTCCCTCGACTCCCAGACGGATGCGTGTGCGAAGACGGTGCCGGACGAGGTCACCGGGCAACCGCACGACCACGCCGACGCCGGTCAGCAGTGGCGACGCCTCGCTGAGCAGCTGCCAGGCCTGGTCGAGGTCGAGGTCGAGGTGCTCGGGTGCCGGCTCGCGGAGCACTGCGTCAATCGGAGCGAACACGCGGGCGCAGCGGCCGAGGCCCCGCAGCAGCGTCTCCTGGAGCGCGGGCGCATCGTGCGCGCAGGCAGGGGCGGCCCACACGTCGGCTGCGGGATGAAGCTCGCCGTCCGGCGTGCGCACGCCGAAGTCGAGCCGCCACATGCCGTCCTGCATGTCCGGTGCCACGAGCTGGAACTCCGTCGTCCCCACTCCGCCGTCCTGGATTGCCCCCGCGTGCCAGCCACCGACGCCCGCGACGAGCTCGGCAGCGTCCTCGCGCAGCGGGACGACCGAGTCCTGGGGGTCGGCGAGCGCCTCCGCCCATCGAGCGGTCCATGGCAGCAGGCGCGCCCGAGGTCGGCCGGTCGGCGGCGCTGGCCCACCGTCGCGCGCAGCCAGGTCAGCGACTGCGTCGAGCAGCGCGCGGAGGAGCGCGGTCGGCTCCCAGACGAAACTTCCCGCGCCGGGTCTCCCCCCAGCAGCCCCGCGCACCAGCGCGTGCCCGGAGCGGGGCATTGCGGCGGTGAGCCGGGCGAGGAGCCCTCCCGCCTCAGAGTCCTCGACGAGCGCCCGCCAGACCCCGTGCACCTGGTCCGCACCGAGGGGATCCGGGGGCGTTCCCAGGGTCCCCTCTGGGGTTCCGGATCCCCTCCCTCTCACGAGCGTAGGGACCAGATGGTGCCCGCTGACGAGCCTGACGGCCAGCCGGGTGGCCAGGGCCCAAACCATCGCCGACGCGGGTGTCCGCCGCCACACCAGCGCGTCATCGACATGCATCGGGAGCGCAAGGAGGGCGGGCAGCGCCGTCCGCAACGGCACCGCCCAAACCAAGACGTCATCGGCCACAACCCGGTCGTCGACCGGCCGCGCGATCCGTATCCGATCCCGAGCGCCCTGGACGAGTCCGAGGCTTGCCGCCGCCTGCTGCGGATCGCCGACCCCGTCGACCACATAGACCACGAACCGCCCGTCCGCTGGCGTGGCGGCATCTGGACAGAACATCATTTGCGGGACAAAAACAGCCAGCGCGCAACCTCCAGAAGATCACGGTATCCGGCCTACGCTACCGCAACGGCCAGCCGCCCTCCAGACCGTTGCCCCTTTCGATCGTCGGAGGTGTTCGGCTGGACCGTGCTCGCAGACGGCGCGCGGCCAGCGACTCGGGGCGGGCGATCACGGCGGCGCGTGCACGATCACCGCTGTCCGGCTCAGGAGGCGGACGCGTCACCGAGGTGGCTCACCCGGCGCTCCTCGCACCGAGGGTGCGACTCTGCGCCCGCCTCGCAAGGCGAAGCGCTCCGCGGGGTCGCGCCGTGTACTGGTTGTCCGCAACGCCGCGAGGCGCGGATGCTTTGCGCACGAATGCTCACGGGTTCCCGCGCGGACCGCCAGCGCGGACCACCAGACCGGGTCAAGGACCGACCGCAGGGGAGAAATACCGTCCACGCAGGAGGGCGCCCACTTGACCTACGCCGCTCACGGGCGTTTGATCGAGATCAGCCCCTCCCCCCCCCAGCCCCCCCCAGCCGAGACCCGCGGGAGAGCGCCTTGCCCACCAGCCAGCGAATCCATCGAGAACGCCAGCACGAAGATCTGCTCGCCCAATCTCAATACGAGGGTGGGCAACCCAAGAATTTTCTGCGCGCCTGTCTGCTTCTCCTATTGAGGGAACGACCCAGCCACGGCTACGACTTGGTCGAGCGGCTCAGGGACTTCGGGTTCGACAAGGACCCGGGCGGGGTCTACCGCGCACTGCGGGCGCTCGAGCGCGACGGGCTCCTACACTCCGCGTGGGAGGCGTCGCCCGCTGGGCCTGCCCGGCGTGGGTACGAGTTGACCTGGGAGGGCGAGCAGGTGCTCGCTGCCTGGTCGGCGACGCTCGCCGGCAGCCGGGCGATGCTCGACAAGTACCTGAGCCGCTACCAAGGCACGCACGCGGGCCTGCCCAGCGGGCGCTCCTAGCGCTCCGTCCCCTGCAGGGCCGGGGTAGGTATGACGGTATGCGACCTCGTGATCTTCAGGCGCTCAGTCGAGCACGGCGGCGGGGCCCGGGTGGCGTAGCCGTTCGTTCGTCATGCGCAGCGTCTGTGCGGTGTAGGCGAGAAGGTTGTGGAGTTGGCGCTGGGTAAGCCGGTCGCACACCCAGTCCCAGTGGAGCGCGACGAGGTCACCCGGCCGCAGGTCCGTGACGAAACCGCGACCGGCGACCGCGCCTGTGACGGTTTCTGTCTCCACCGGGCCGAACGTGAGCTGACGGCCGTCCCAGCGCAGGGGGCGGGATCGGACCACGACCTCGTCGCCGGACACCGAGACCACTTGGCCAGGGCGGATCCGGCACCGGTCGAGGATCCGCAGCGGCGGCCCCCCGCGCTGCTCCCGCCGGAGCAGCCCGACCCAGGGGTAGACGCAGAACACGTGGAAGCTGTGGTGGGGCCTGCCGCCTGCGGGGATCGCCTCGGCCAGCCGGCTCCACGCAGGTCCGGCGCTGGTACGAAACCTCCGCTCCAGCGAGCGGCCGAAGGTCACTGTGTCGATCCGGTCGAGCAGGCGGTTGCCGATCCAGTACGCCTCGACGATCCGGTGGTCGAGCGGGTCCCCCACGCCGGTGACCTCGGCGATCAAGGACAGGTAGGGCCACGCGCCACGAAAGGACTGGGCGATCCGGACCAGGCCGGGATCGACGAAACCTTTTGCGCCGTAGTCGAGCAGCGCGTCGGGATCCGCGGGCCCGCAGTACCCTTGCTCGTTCGGAGGGTACGCATAGCGCGCGAAGAGCAGGGGCCCGTATCCGCCGGGTCGCGCCAACGGGCCGTCGAGGGGGGCCAGCGTCCGGGGGCCAGGGTCCATCCCGACACTCCTCTCCGATCCGGCTCACCGTACGCCTGTTGCCGCCGCCTCGCCACAAGTTGCCGCAAGGTTATCCAGAGGCGTCCCCGAGTTACTCATGGTCACCGAGGAGTAACAGCAGTTTCAGCAGGCGTTCATGCGGATCTTTCGTGGGAGCAACGTTTGCCGGCGTTCCTGGCGGGCACGGGGGCCAGCAGCCAGCAGTTCCCGCACGGAGCCCTCGCGCCATCCGTCGCTGAAGCTGCTCGGTCAGGGGCATGCGAGTGGCCTCGTCGCCGCTCCATCTCTATTAGGAACGAAGCCCTCCGTGCGGCCAGGGGTCGTCGAGCGACCATCGGCACCGGTCCGCGCGGATCACCATCGAGTCGAGCTCTGCGAGCAGGTCGTCGAAGAACGCGGTCCAGCGGTCGTCCTCGCCGACCGGCCACTCGCCTGTGAAGTACATCCACGCGTCGGGCAGGTCGATCGGGGGCGCGACCTCGCCACGTGCCCAACGGTAGTCGTCGCCGCGCCGCTCGAGGTAGACGAGCTCCCCGGTCGCCGGCGCGGCGGCTCGCAGCTGTATGCCGAGCTGGTTTGGGGTCATGGTTGCGTCTCCTCCTTGGGAAGGCGCTGCCGCTCCCGCGCTCTCGACGCCAACGGCATGGCGCCCCGGTTCATCGACCAAGTCTGACCGCCCAGGCGGCCCTCCTCGACCTGCTCGGGGGGACGCAATTGGTAGGCGGAACCCAGGATCGCCGCGGTGTCCGCGCCCTCGTTCATCGCGACGCACGGCCGGCGGAAGGAGCAGGCCGGGCAGTGATCAGGCGAGGGGCTGGGGTAGATGTGGAGGCCGGGGTCGGTCATCTCCATGGCCTCAAGCGCGATCATCGAGCCCATGTGGTCGAGCTCAGCCCGGTTCCGGGGGATGCGGGTCCGCCGGAAGGCGGCGGTCTCCACACGTGAGACGCCCGGGGCCGGCTCTTGCGTAGCCTGCGCGTACATCCGGCGGTGCTGCGCGACCCGCCCGGCTGGCACAGGCGCTGCCTGAACAGCGGCGGGAACGACGTCGGCGCGCAACTCGTTGTAGATCGTCCCGGCGATCCGCATCCCGAGGTAGAAAATCTCCCAGGCCCAGCAGAACGAGATGCCCTGCTCGTCAAGCAGGAGTTCGTTGACGTCGGCCCATCCGCCGTGCACGACCCGGTGGTCGATGACCCAATAGGCGTCGGCCTCGTCGATGACGAGCATCGCGATCCTGCCCTCGTAACGAATCTCCCCGGCAGTCGGCGAGACGAGGTCGTGGCCGTCGTTCCAGGGGTCGGGAATCTGGATGAAAAAGTCGGTCTCGACCCGAACCGGCCAGAAGCGGTCGACCGAGGGCGCCCACTCGAAGTACCCGCCGAGCATCCGGTGGCCGAGCGCACACTGCGCCTGGAGGTCGGTTTCCTGCGCGTCGGTCAGCGCATCGGCGCGCGCCCGCTGCCTCACGACCGACTTGTCGAAGGCGTCATGCACGAGCGGCAGGACGATCTGGCGGTTCCACTCCCACATTCCGGGGAAGTAGTAGACGGCCAGGGCGTCGCGGATGGCCTCGCCGAGGTCGAACGACCACGCTGGCGCAGTGGGCTCGTAGCTCTGGCGGCTGCGGGAGCCGAGATCCCACGCGCGGCGGCAGCGTTTGAACGAGGTGCGGTCCTCCGGGCGAATGACGTACGGCATTTTGGGGTGAATGCGTCGGGGTCTGGTGGTACAGCATGGAGCCGATCCGGGCTCCCAGACTAGCTGTGTGAAACATCTAGTGCAATGCCACACTTACCCCCTGCCCAGGCATCCCCACAGACTGGACCGACCTAGGAGAACGAGCCTAATTCGGGTGTCCGCCATGACGCCGACGCCCGAAGAGAGGGTGGACACGTGACGGCTACTGAGCAAGAAGCAGCACCAATCCACATCCTCTGGATGAACGCCGGTCTGGGTTGCGACGGGGACTCCGTCGCGCTCACGGCAGCAACCCAGCCGAGCATCGAAGAGATCGCGCTGGGCGCGCTACCAGGCTTGCCGTCGATCGCGGTCCACTGGCCGCTGATCGACTACGAGTGCGGCCCGGAGCAGGGCGCCGACACGTTCATCGAGTGGTTCCACATGGCCGACCGTGGCGAGTTGGAGCCGTTCGTCCTCGTTGTGGAGGGATCCGTCGCCAACGAGGCAATCAAGAAGGAAGGCTACTGGACCGGCTTCGGGAACAACCCCGCGACCGGCCAGCCGATTACGCTGATGGAGTGGCTCGACCGCCTGGCCCCCAAGGCGCTCGCGATCCTCGCCGTCGGGACCTGCGCAACGTATGGAGGCATCCACGCGATGCAGGGCAACCCCACGGGAGCGATGGGTGTGCCTGACTACCTCGGGTGGGGTTGGAAGTCGAAGGCCGGCATCCCGATCGTGTGTGTCCCGGGCTGTCCGATCCACCCCGACAACCTGTCTGAGACGATTCTCTACCTGCTGTACATGGCCACCGGCCAAGCCCCGATGATCCCGCTGGACGACGCGCTTCGTCCCGCCTGGCTGTTCGGCGCGACGGTGCACGAGGGTTGTGACCGCGCGGGCTACTACGAGCAGGGCGAGTTCGCGACCGAGTACGGATCCCCGCTCTGCATCGTGAAGCTTGGCTGCTGGGGCCCGGTGGTGAAGTGCAACGTCCCGAAGCGCGGATGGATCAACGGGATCGGCGGATGCCCGAACGTCGGTGGCATCTGCATCGGCTGCACGATGCCGGGCTTCCCCGACAAGTTCATGCCGTTCATGGACGAGCCACCCGGCTCGAAGGTCTCCACCGCTGCGAGCGGTGCGTACGGGAACGTCATCCGGACCCTCCGCAACATCACGGCGAAGACCGTCGACGAAGAGCCGAGGTGGCGCAAGCCAGGAACGGTGCTCACCACCGGTTACCAACGGCCATGGTGAGAAGACTCGGAAATCCACACCTGCAGGGGACCCAGGGTCTCAGGAGGGAACGATGACAGCAAGCTACAGAGGTCCCACTGGCGGCGGTCCCGTCGTCGACATGGCGTGGGACCCGATCACCCGCATCGTGGGGAGCCTCGGGATCTACGCCAAGGTCGACTTCGGCAACCGGAAGGTGCTGGAGTGTCACAGCACCTCGTCGATCTTCCGCGGCTACAGCATCTTCATGAAGGGCAAGGACCCGCGCGACGCGCACTTCATCACCAGCCGTATCTGCGGCATCTGTGGTGACAACCACTGTGCGTGCTCGGTCTACAACCAGAACATGGCCTACGGCGTCCGCCCGCCGCACCTCGGCGAGTGGATCATGAACCTCGGCGAAGCTGCCGAGTACATCTTCGACCACAACATCTTCCAGGAGAACCTGGTCGGGGTGGACTACTGCGAGAAAATGGTCTCGGAGACCAACCCGGGGGTTCTCGACCTGGCGAACCGCACCGAGTGTCCGGGCGCCGCTGAGCACGGGTACAAGTACATCGGCGACATCATGCGGTCGCTGAACCCGCTCTCGGGCGAGCTGTACCGCGAGGCGCTGCAGGTCAGTCGGTACACCCGTGAGATGTTCTGCCTGATGGAGGGACGGCACGTCCACCCGTCGACGCTCTACCCGGGCGGCGTAGGCACGGTGCCCACCATCCAGCTCTTCACGGACTACGCGACCCGTCTGTCGCGCTACTGCGAGTTCATGAAGAAGATCGTGCCGCTGCACGACGACCTCTTCAACTTCTTCTACGAGGCGATGCCCGGCTACGAGATGGTCGGGTACCGGCGCACCCTGCTCGGCTGCTGGGGCGCGCTGCAGGACCCGGACCACTGCGACTTCACGTACCAGAACATGACGAACTGGGGCCGCAAGTGCTTCGTGACCCCAGGCGTCGTGGTGGACGGGAAGCTCGTCACCACCGACCTCGTCGACATCAACCTGGGTCTGCGCATCCTTCTCGGCCACTCGTTCTACGAGGACTGGGAAGACCAGGAGATGTTCGTCACGAAGGACCCGCTCGGCAACCCGGTCGACCGGCGTCACCCATGGAACCAGCACACGATCCCGAAGCCGGCCAAGCGTGACTGGGACGGCGCGTACAGCTGGACGATGTCCCCGCGGTGGTTCGACGGCCAGAACTATCTGGTCCTCGACACCGGCGGCGGGCCGCTCGCCCGGCTGTGGCCGATCGCCCTCGCCGGGCTGGTCGACACGCCGTACGTCAAGTCGACGGGCTCGGGCATCCAGTTCCATTTGCCGAAGACCATGACGAAGCCCGAAACGAGCTACGAGTGGAATCCCCCGAAGTGGAGCAACGCGCTCGAGCGTAACCGCGCCCGGACGTATTTCCAGCTGTACTCCACCTGCCTCGCGCTCCATTTCACCGAGAAGGCGCTCGATGAGGTCAAGGCCGGCCACACCAAGACGTGGACTCCGTTCACTGTCCCTGACGAGGCCATCAGCTGTGGCTTCACCGAGGCCGTCCGTGGCGTGCTGTCTCACCACATGGTGATCCGGGGCGGCAAGATCGCGAACTACCACCCGTACCCGCCGACACCGTGGAACGGGAGCGTTCGCGACCACCTCGGGCAGCCGGGTCCCTACGAGGACGCGGTCCAGAACACGCCGATCTTCGAGGAGAACCCGCCGGAGAACTTCAAGGGAATCGACATCATGCGCGCGGTGCGGAGCTTCGACCCGTGCCTGCCGTGTGGGGTGCACATGTACCTCGGCGGCGGCAACGTGGTGCGCAAACTGCACACGCCGACCATGATGCCCGAGATCTGACGAGGTCCTAGTCATGACCCAGGGACGCAACCTTCGTGAGGTCGGCGCCCGGGTCGAGGTGCTGCTCGGCGAGCTCCGCAGTGTGGCGGAGCCCGCCGTGCAGCACAAGGCTGAGGAGGTCGTCCGGCTGCTCATGGAGTTCTACGGCGCCGGTCTCGAACGTATGGTCGAGATCATCGCCGCAGACGAGCGTGCCGACGACCTAGCGGCACAGTTTGCCGACGACCCGCTCGTCGCAAGCGTGCTCGTACTCCACGGCCTCCACCCGGTGCCCGTCGAGGTCCGCATCCAGCGGGCGCTCGACAAAGTCAGGCCATATCTCGGCTCCCACGCCGGTGGCGTCGAGTTTCTTGGCGTAGACGCGGAGGGCGTGTGCCGCCTCCGCCTCAAGGGCAGCTGCGACGGCTGCCCCTCATCTTTGGTCACGGTGAAGCTTGCGATCGAGCGGGCGATCGAGGAGGCGGCCCCTGAGCTGTCGAGGATCGACGTCGAGGGCGTCACCGCGCCGCCCGCCCCAGGCGGCGGCCTTCTCCAGATCGACTCGCTGCGGCGTGAAGAGTCCGGCGAGCCCCCGCCTACGCGTTGGACCCACGTTGGGACGGTCGGGATGCTCCTGCCCGGCCAGATGACCGCGCTGGACCTCGGCGGGACGTCGGTTCTGCTGCTCAACGCAGCCACGAGCCTCTACGCCTACCGGAATACCTGCGTGTCCTGCGGCTCGGCCCTTGACGCCGGCACCCTGGAGCGTACGGTACTGCGCTGTCCCTCGTGTGGCAGCGCTTTTGACGTGCAGCTCGCCGGACGAGGGGTCGATGACCCGGATGCCCACCTCGACCCGCTGCCCTTGCTCGCGGACGAGCACAGCGTGCGGGTTGCCATGCCTGCAGGAGCAGCCCAGTGAGCGCTGACCCCCGTCCCTATGGCATTCCGCCGCTGCCGCCGGAGGGGCTCCAGCGCTTCCTCAAGCCGCCACCCAAAAAACCGCGCCCGGGTGAGCTCTGCGAGATGTGCCTCGAGTCGATCCCACCCGAGGGATCGTGGGAGCACGGGCACGTCGTGGACCTGGAGGCCCGGAACGTGATGTGCGCGTGCCGGGCCTGCTACCTGCTCTTCGAGCACAAGGGCGCGGCCCAGGGCCGATATCGTGCGGTGCCCGATCGGTACCGGCACGACCCCGAGTTCGCGCTGACCGACGCGCAATGGGACACGCTCCAGGTTCCGGTCCACATGGCGTTCTTCTTCTTCAACTCGGACTCGGACATGCAGCGGATGGTCTGCTTCTATCCCAGCCCCGCAGGCGCGACCGAGTCGCTCCTCTCGCTGGACACGTGGGACGAGGTGATGGCGGCGAACCCCGCGTTCGGAGATGCGACGCCGGACGTGGAGGCGCTGCTGATCTACCGTCCGCGAGGCCAGGCATTCGAATGCTTCCTCGTGCCCATCACCACGTGCTACGAGCTGGTCGGTCGGGTGCGGCTGCGGTGGAAAGGGTTCGACGGCGGGCAAGAGGCCTGGGAGGAGATCAACGCGTTCTTCGACCGGCTGCGAAACCGGAGCGAGCGCGTACACCACGAGGCCCGGCTGGACGAGGGCGTTGCCGAAGGCAGCGCTGGCAAAAGCGAGGAGCTTCGCTCCGGGCGGGCATGCGAATGACCGACCTCGTCTTCGACTGCCTCGACGTCCAGCCGGAGCGCTACGCGGCAGCGCCGGCCCTGAGCTTTCGGTTGAAGATCGCCGAGACGACCGGCGCCACGATCCACACGATCGCGCTGCGCTGCCAGCTCCGCATCGACGTCCAGCGCCGCCGCTACACACCGGAGGAGGCCGAGCGCTTGTCCGACCTGTTCGGCGAAGTCTCGCGGTGGGGCGAGACGCTGAAGCCGATGCACTTCACGACCGTTTCGGTCATGGTGCAGGGCTTCAGTGGAAGCACCGAGGTCGACATGCAGGTGCCGCTCACATACGACTTCGAGGTCGCGACCGCGAAGTACTTTCACGGGCTCGACGAGGGTGAGATCCCGCTCGTGCTGATGTTCAGTGGGACGGTCTACTCGAAGCGCGACGATGCGTTTGCCATCGAGCTCGTGCCCTGGCACAAGGAGGCCGCCTACCGGCTGCCGGTGTCGGTGTGGCGGGAGACGATGGACCTGTACTTCCCCAACAGCGGCTGGATCCGCATCCGCCGCGATCTGCTCGACCAGCTCCGCCGATACCGGTCCGAGCACGCGCCGACAAGCTGGGACGAGACGATCGCGTCGCTGTTAAAGGCTGCCGGCGAAGACGAGGAGGGGTCGTAGATGTTCGACCTCGCTCGTAAGGTCGCCGACGCGGTGCTCTACGAGGGCTACGTGCTGTACCCCTACCGCGCCTCTGCGAGCAAGAACCGGACCCGCTGGCAATGGGGCGTCGTCTGTCCCAGGGCGTACCAGGAGGCCGGTGGCAGCGACGCGTGGGACCAGCACACCGAGGTCCTGGTCGAGGCGACCGATGACACCGTCCTGCACCTGCGCCTGCGGTTTCTCCAAGTGCAGGCCCGGACCGTCGAGCAGATGGTCGACGGCGAGTTCCGCGCGGTCCAGAAAATCGAGGTCGACGACGACATCCTCGTCACGTGGGACGAGGGCGTCGAGCGCGAGATCGACACGGAGGTCCGCCTCGGCGACCTGCGGGACGGTACGCGCGCGGTTCCTGTGGAGCTACCCGGCGGCCGAGACGTCGAGATGGTCACGGACGAGGTACGGATGGTCCGCGAGCGCTGGCCCATCAGTGCGCGGCTCCTGCTCTCGGCGGAGTGGCTCCCGGGCCCGTACGGCGTGGTGAAACTGCGGGTGCGGCTGGAGAACATCACCCCATGGGACGACCCATCGCCGGACGACCGGGACGCGGCATGCCGCCGCTCGCTCATCGCGGCGCACACGCTGATCGACGCTGGCGGCCGGTTCGTGTCGCTGCTCGACCCGCCGGAGTGGGCGTCGGAATACGCGGCGTCGTGCGAAAACGTCCAAACCTGGCCGGTGCTCATCGAAGAAGAGGCCGGCGACGTCGTGCTCTCCTCCCCGATCATCCTCTACGACTACCCGACCATCGCCCCCGAGAGCCCGGGCGACCTCTGCGACTCGCTAGAGATCGACGAGATCCTCACGTTGCGGACGATGACGCTGACCGACGAGGAAAAGCGTGAGGCGCGCGCGACCGATCCGCGGGCGCGGCAGATCATCGACCGCACTGACGACATGCCACAGGACGTGCTCGACCGGCTCCACGGCGCGATCCGGTACATGCGGGGCGTGACCGGGGAGGAGCAGGAAGAGCCAAGCTACGAGCGACCGCCCTGGTGGGATCCCGGCACCGACTCGTCGGTCTCGCCCGAGTCCGACCGGATCTGGGTTGGCGATGTTTCGGTCGGCAGAGGCACTCGGGTTCGACTGCGTCCCGGAGTCCAGCGCGCGGATGCCCAGGACATGTTCCTCGCGGATCGGATCGCGACGGTCGAGGCGGTGCTCTTCAGCGTTGACGAGGACAGCTATCTCGCCGTCACGCTCGAGGACGACGAATCCAGCGAGATGATGGCATGGCACGGCCGC
The DNA here is from genome assembly GCA_050743125.1 of Egibacteraceae bacterium. Lineage (GTDB taxonomy): Bacteria > Actinomycetota > Nitriliruptoria > Euzebyales > Egibacteraceae > JBOGEB01. Next base: position 17,489 of record JBOGEB010000021.1, on the reverse strand, counting down.
TACCTCTACTTCTCCCCGGACGAAGTGGTGCCGTTACCAGAGCCGGGCGGCGGTGGCCCATCATGAGCCCCGGGCGGGAAGGGTTTCTGGCATGAGCGGGAAGACGCTGGTAGCAGGGGTCGGGAACATCTTCTTGGGCGACGACGCGTTCGGAGTCGAGGTCGCGCACCGCCTGGCGCGTGTTGAGCTCCCCGAGGGCGTGAAGGTCGCCGACTTCGGCATCAGATCCGTGCACCTCGCGTACGAGCTGCTCGACGGCTACGACACCGCGATCCTCATCGACGCCACCCCGATGGGCGAGACGCCGGGCACACTGTTCGTGATCGAGCCGGAAGTGGACGCGACACTGAAAGAGGCGGCGGTCAAAAAGGGTGAGACCCCGCTGATCGACGTGCACGGGCTTACGCCCACCGAGGTATTCACGCTGGTTCAGTCGCTTGGGGGGACCATCGAGCGTCTCCTGATCGTCGGCTGCGAGCCAGCCGAGATCACGGAGCGAATCGGCCTCTCGGAGACCGTGCAAGCGGTGGTCGAGGAGGCGGTCCGGCTGGTGCAGGAGCTTGTACAGGGATCCCCGGACGTACAGGGCGGGTCCCCGGACGAAGTAGTTGGAAACGAGACGACGAAGGGAGGGTGACATGCTCGGACGGTTAATTGGTGGTGCGCTTCTCGTGGCGGTCGCTGCGGCCGTGGTGACGTCGCTGCCGGATGTTGCACGCTACATCAAGCTTCGGGACATGTAGTCGCTGTGCCGACGTATCGGGTCGATCCGTCCCGCTCTCGAATCTGGATGGAGGCGGACTCCAAAGTCCATCCCATTCATGGCGAGGCCAGCGGATTGCAGGGTGAGATCGTCGTCGAGGTCACCGACGGACGGATAGACCTGTCATCGACACCAAAGATGCGACGAGAACTGCCGGTTGATCGCCTTCAGTCGGACAACGCGATGCAGGACAAGGAGCTTCGGCGCCGGATCGACGCACGCCGGTATCCGACGATCCTCGGAGAAGCACGCGAGGTGTCCCAGCAGGGCAACGACGGCCGCTATCGGGTACGAGGCGACCTCACCCTCCACGGGGTCACCAGCCCGTGGAGGGCGAGGTCGACCTCAGCGTCCCGGACAAGCGCACCATCGTGATCGAGGGAACGCAGACCTTCGACATCCGTGACTACGGGGTCGATCCACCAAAATCCTCATGTTCAAAGTGCACCCGGTTGAAAGTGCGTGTGAAAGTCTTCGGTGAGCGTCAGGGCTAGCGGTCCGCGCGGAAAAACCCGTGGCATTCGTGCGTAAAGCATCCCGCCTCGCGGCGTTGCTGAGGACAACCAGTACACGACGCGACCCGCGCCTTACGAGACGGGGAGCACTCCGCCTGGGCCCTCGGTGCGATCGGGGGCGTCCCCCCGGACCCCCTCACAGTAAACGGAACTTTCCGCTTGGACCGCTAGCGGACTACTTCACGGAACTTCAACAGCAAAGGAGGTTCGCGCATGGGCGCGATCGTAGGATTCGCATTGGGTTACTACCTGGGGACCCAGGACGGCAAAGAGGGGTTCCAGCGACTTCTGGACTCCTGGGCGTACGTCTCCAAGACCGACGAGTTCAAGTCCCTTCTGTCCGGCGCAGCCACCTTTGCGACCGGTGCCCTCAAGCAGGGTCTGGGCGCGAGCGGTCGAGGGGCGCTGGCCGAGGGTGTGGTGGACATGCTCTCCCGTCGGCGTGCCGCGTAGCGCGGAGAAGACTGGGTCTAAAGCGGGGTCATCGTCGAGGCGGTCGAGCGTCGCGCGCAAGGGCAGCACGCTGCATTGTGTCGTCGAGCCGGCGCTCGCTCCGCCCTTCGCGATGGCCGCTGTCGGGATCTCGACCCGTACAGATGCTTCCAGACGAGCACAGACGACCCACTGGCCGTCTGTGGTCAGCAGCCGCTGATGACAAGAGAGATGTCGCCAGCGCAACGGGTCCCGCCTCAGAGTTCGATCCGGTCGTCGATTCGGGCTAACCACCTCCGTTTCTCCGGCCAAGGAGGACGCTATGTGTCTCGGCATCCCCGGCCAAATCCTTGAGCTGCCGGCCGATCAGCCGCTCGTCGCCATCGTGGACGTGGCTGGCGCGCGACGGCGAGTGAACACCGGCTTGTTCGAGGACGGGTCGTTGCAGGTCGGCGAATGGATCCTCATCCACATGGGCTTCGTGCTCGAGCGTATGAGCGATTCCGAGGCGAGCGACGCCCTTCGGTTCATGGAGGCGGATCAGTCATACGTCGATGAGCTGCTCGCCGAGCGCGACGCCGAAGCGTTGAGGCTACAGAACCTTGAGTCCGAGCGGCCGGATAGCTGAAACGAGTCTCCTATGACACTGGGTAGGGCGCCGCACGATCCTGCGTCGGCTGAGGATGGAAATGCGGTAGACGGGCCAACGCTATTCGCCCGTTACGCCTACCCCCCGAATGCCCTTGGGTACTGCGGACCGAACGACGACGGCCTGCTGCTGCGCCGCGGCGCCTGTGGCCACGGGGTCGGGAGGAGCTCCCCCGCCGACCCTGGCGTCGATGTCACGGCCCTGGCCCGTGCCTTCGACGGCGCATGGCCGTACCTAGAGTTCATCGCCGACGTCACCGGCCGTCGCCCTCTGGATCTGGAGGTCGTTGAGGCCTACTGGCTGGGCGGTGGCCTGCTCGACAAGATCGACCTGGGCGAGTATGGGGATGACCTGCTTGGCCGGCTCCGGCGACGCGCCGGGCCGTCCGCTAAGGTGCCGTCCACCGCTCCGGCGGACGCCCGCCCCGACCACAACTTCCACGTGTTCGAGGTCTATCCCTGGATGGCATTCCTCGCGGCCGGGCGGGGCGGCGACCGGCCGCTCTACGTCCTGGACCGCTGCCGCATCCGCTGGGGCGAGGTGCTCGCGGTCGACGTCGACCGCGGTGAGGGGGGCCACAACCCCAGAGGGGACCCTGGGAACGGCCCCGCCCAATGCGAGGTCCGCTTCCAGCCTCTGACGTGGGACGGCGCAGCGCTCGGCCTCGGCGAAGCGCAATGCGAGACCGCGACCTGGACGAGCGGGGGAATCGGATTCGTCCAGGACGTCAAACCAGGCGATCAGGTAGCCCTGCACTGGGACTGGGTCTGTGATCGCTTGGACCCGCAGCGCCTCGAGGACCTGCGGAATTCGACCGTCCGACAGCTCGGAATCACAAATCGCCAAGCCTCTTGACTGCCGGGTCGCCCGGGCGGAGGCTAGAAACCCCAGGTGGGCATTCGTCCCGCTAGGAACTGAACATGAGCCAGGATCTCGGCAGCGTCGTTGCCGTGGCAGCGGACGCGGCTTTTTGCCGCCGGTCCACGCCGGTCAGCGCCCTGGCATCCGACGCTGAGCCTGTCGCGCACGCCTGTTACGACATGGCGGTGCGCTTTCACCGTGGCGGGAAGCTGGTCGTGTTCGGCAACGGCGGCGCGAGCACTGATGCGCAGCACGTCGCCGTCGAGTTCGTTCACCCGGTCATCGTCGGTAAACGGGCGCTTCCGGCGATCTCATTGACGAGCGACATCGCGACCGTCACGGGTGTGGCGAATCAAGAAGGCTTCGCCGAGATCTTCGCTCACCAGATCCGCTACCTCGGCGCAGCGGCGGACATCGCGCTCGGCGTGTCATCCGACGGGAACTGCGCGAACGTCCTTCGTGGACTGGAGCAGGCGCGTGAGATGGGGTTGCTCACGATCGCGCTGACCGGCGGCGACGGTGGCGCGATTGCCCATAGCCCCGCGGTCGATCACCCGTTCATCGCCCAGTCGGGCGACCCGCTCATCACGAAGGAGATCCAGGTCACGACCTACCACGTTCTGTGGGAACTCGTCCATGTGTTCTTCGAGCAGCCGGGGCTGCTCGGACCGGAGATGGTGCGATGACGGTTCCGCGCTGCTATGACGACGTTTGTATCACGTGCTCTGATCAGGCGGTCCAAGTCCAGGTCGTGCGGCTTCTCGACGACGCGCTCGCGCTCGTCGACACCGGCATGAGCAAGGAGGAGGTGAGCGTCGCCCTCGTCGATGCTCACGTAGGCGACATGATTCTCGTCCACGCCAAGGAGGCGATCGCGGTGATCGCCCAGGGGGGTGGGGGGAGTCCCCCCGGCGGCCAGG
>JBOGEB010000021.1:0-13249 GCA_050743125.1 Egibacteraceae bacterium | reverse complement strand
CAGGAAGGCGGACGCTGATGGTGAGCGATGCGAAGACGGACTTCGGGTCGCTCTACCCGTTTCTCTACGCTGACGAAAGCAACCTAGAGGCGGTGCTCAAGGAGGTTCAGGGCTCGACGATTCAGAAGGTGGAGGAGATCGTCGCCCTGCGGAACGAGGTCGCGAAGCGCGACAGCGCCCGAATGACCGAATGCGCGATGGCCATGGCCCGGTCCTTCGCGAGGGGGCGCAAGCTTCTGACGTTCGGCAATGGCGGGAGCAGCACGGACGCGCAGGACATGGCCTGCATGTTCCTTCACCCACCTTCGGGAGCGGGGGCTCTGCCTGCGGATTCGTCGGGCGCTTCGCGCCCGCTGGCTGTGCCACGACCGCTGCCGGCGTTGTGCCTGACCAACGACATCGCGGTCATGACCGCGTTGTCGAACGACGTCGGCTTCGACGTCGTGTTCGCTAGGCAGATCGCCGCGTTCGGCCAGGCGGGCGACATCGCGGTCGGGCTGTCGACCAGCGGCAACTCGAACAACGTGATCCGGGCGTTCGACGAGGCGGGCCGACGCGGCCTGATCACCGTCGGTCTGTCTGGTTACGAAGGCGGGAAGATGGCCGAGGTCGATACGATCGACTACCTGTTCGTCGTGCCGTCTCCCTCGGTCCACCGCATTCAGGAGGCTCAGACCACCACGTATCACGTGCTGTGGGAACTCACTCAACGGGCGCTGCTCCAGTTTGAACGAGACGAGGAGGGATAGGCATGTGCCTTGGCATCCCCGGCCAGGTCCTTGAGGTATTGAACGACGGCGCCGACCTTGCGAAGGTCGACGTCAGCGGCGTGCGACGAAAGGTGAACGTCGGCCTGTTAGAGCATGAGCAGCTCTCACCGGGTGATTGGGTGCTCATCCACGTCGGATTTGCGCTGTCGAAGATCGACGAGGACGAGGCCGAAGCCACCCTGGACCTGCTCAAAGGGATGGGGCAGGCATACATCGACGAGATGGATGCGCTACGCGAATCCGTGATCGAGTGAATCGTGGGTAGGTCAATCATGTCTGGATCAACCATCATAAGGGGTTCCTGATGCGTTTTGTTGATGAATTCCGTGATGCTGAGATGGCCAAAGTCCTGTCCGCGCAGATCGTGCACCTGTGTGAGCCAGGACGGCAGTACAAGTTCATGGAGGTATGCGGGGGCCACACCCATACGATCTATAAACACGGTCTGGAGGACTACCTTCCCGACAACGTCACGCTCGTCCACGGGCCAGGCTGCCCGGTGTGCGTGATCCCGATGGGCCGGGTCGACGACGCAATCTGGATCGCCACGCGGCCCGACGTCATCATGACGACGTTCGGCGACATGATGCGCGTTCCCGGCGGCAAGGGGTCGTTCTTCGACGCGAAAGCGCAAGGGGCGGACATCCGGATGGTCTACTCCCCGCTCGACTCGCTGAAGATCGCGAAGGACAACCCCGACAAGCGCGTGGTCTTCATGGCGATCGGCTTCGAGACGACGGCGCCGAGCAGCGCGATGACCGTCCTTCGCGCCAAGGCTTCAGGCCTCGACAACTTCGCGATCTTCTGCAATCACGTGACGATCATTCCCGCGATCAAGGCGATCCTCGACTCCCCGGACCTCCGGCTGGACGGGTTCATCGGCCCCGGCCACGTCTCCACGGTGATCGGCTGCCGGCCGTACGATTTCATCTCCCGACAGTACGACAAGCCGTTGGTGACGGCGGGGTTCGAGCCGCTCGACATCCTCCAGTCGATCGAGATGATCCTGGTCCAACTCAACCAGGGACGCTGTGAGGTCGAGAACCAGTACACCCGCGTCGTGCCGTGGGACGGCAACCCGAAGGCGCTCGAGGTCATCAGCGAGGTCATGGAGCTCCGTCCCTACTTCGAGTGGCGTGGTCTCGGCTTCATCTCCCACTCCGCCTTGAAGGTGCGCGACGCGTACCGGGACTTCGACGCCGAGTACATCTTCGAGATGCCCGGTGTGCGCGTGGCCGACCCGAAGGCCTGCCAGTGCGGGGAGGTCCTCAAGGGAGTGCTGAAGCCGTGGGAGTGTAAAGTCTTCGGCACCGCCTGCACCCCCGAGACCCCGATCGGCACCTGCATGGTGTCCTCCGAGGGCGCCTGTGCTGCCTACTACAACTTCGGCCGCTTCACCCGGGATCGGGTCAAGGAGGCAACAAGGACATGAGCGGCGAGCGGCCTCGAGTCGACTTCTCCCTGGTCGAGACCGACGGCGAGGCCCCGACCGACGCCCCCGAGCAGCAGAGCGCGAGCTGGGCCGAGGAGGCGCTGCGCGAGCACTATGAAGACGCCGAACTGGCCCAATACGAGATCGGGGCCGACCACCTGACGAAGGAGGAGCAGGTCCTCAAGCGCATCGACCGCGCCCGCGCGCGGAAGGCGCGCCTGAAGGAGGAGCTGATCACCCTCGCTCATGGGGCCGGCGGCAAGTCGACGCACACGCTGATCGAGGCGCTGTTCCTCGAGCAGTTCCGCAATCCGCTGCTCGCCCCGCTCGGGGACGGTGCCGTCTTCGACGTAGGCGGCAGCCGACTCGCGTTCACGACCGACTCGTTCGTCGTGTCGCCGCTGTTCTTCCCAGGCGGCGACATCGGCGACCTGGCGGTGAACGGCACGGTCAACGACCTCGCGATGTCCGGCGCCCGCCCGCTCTACCTGTCCGCAGGGTTCATCCTGGAGGAGGGCTTCCCGATCGCCGACCTCCGCCGGATCGTCGACTCGATGCGGGTTGCCGCCCAGGCCGCCGGCGTCGTGATCGCGACCGGTGACACGAAGGTCGTCGGCCGGGGCAAGGGCGACGGCTGCTACATCAACACGTCCGGCGTGGGGGTGATCGAGCGGCCCGTGTCGCTCGGGGCCTCGGCCGCGCGGCCCGGCGATGCGGTGATCGTGTCCGGGCCGATCGGCGAGCACGGCGTCACCGTGATGCTCGCCCGCGGCGAGCTCGACATCGAGTGCGACGACGTCACCTCCGACACCGCGCCGCTCCACGAGTTGGTCGAATGCCTGCTCGACGCGGTGGACGGCGTCCGCTGCCTGCGGGACGCGACCCGCGGCGGGGTGGCGACGATCCTCAACGAGGTCGCGGTCGCCTCGGGCGTCGCGATCGTGGTCGACGAGACCCAGGTGCCGGTGCGCCCGGACGTCAACGGCGCCTGCGAGCTGCTCGGCATCGACCCGCTCTACGTCGCCTGTGAGGGCCGGATGGTCGTGATCGTGGACGGCGCCGAGGCCGACGCTGCGATCGCCGCGCTGCGCGCGCACCCACTCGGCAAAGGCTCGTGCGTGATCGGCCGGGTCAAAGACGACCCACCGGGCCTTGTCCTGCTCAAGACGACGTTCGGCGGCACCCGCATCGTCGACATGCTCGTGGGGGATCCCCTACCCCGCATCTGCTGAGACTGTTTCGTGCTCACGCGCACGCGTCTTCGGATCGAGGGCATCGTCCAGGGGGTTGGGTTTCGGCCGTTCGTGTACGGGCTCGCGACCGAGCTGGGGCTCGTCGGCTTCGTCGGCAACGACCCGCAGGGAGTGTTCGTCGAGGCCGAGGGCGACGAGGCGGTGGTCGCGCGGCTGCTCGCGGCGATCGAGACGGAAGCCCCGCCCCTGGCAGTGATCGAGCGCATCAGCGCGGAGCCGGTGGAGCCGGTGGGCGACGGCGTGTTCGTCATCGTGGCCAGCCACGATGCCGGGGAGCGGCAAACGCTGATCTCAGCCGACGTCGCCACGTGCGCAGACTGCTTGCGGGAGCTGCACGATCCGGCGGATCGGCGCTACCGCTACCCCTTCACGAACTGCACGAACTGCGGGCCGCGTTTCACGATCGTCATGGACGTGCCGTACGACCGGCCATCGACGACCATGCGTGCGTTCCCGATGTGCGCGGACTGCGCCAGGGAGTACCACGATCCCACCGACCGGCGGTTCCACGCGCAGCCCGTGTGCTGCCCGGCGTGCGGCCCAAGGCTGCGGGTGGTCGCGGGAGACGCGCCGGTTGACGGCGACGAGATCGAGGTCACGGCGTCGCTGCTGGCCATGGGCAAGGTTGTGGCGATCAAGGGCCTGGGCGGATACCACCTCGCGGTGGACGCCACGAACGAGCAGGCCGTGGCCGCGCTGCGGTCGCGCAAGCATCGCGAGGACAAGCCGTTCGCGGTGATGATCGCCGACGTGGAGGCGGCGCGCGCGTTGGCGTCCGTAGACGCGGAGGAGGAGCGGCTGCTCGCGAGCCCGCAGCGGCCGATCGTGCTGCTGCGGCGGCTCCCGGACGCGCGGCTCGCGCCGTCGGTCGCGCCCGGCAACCGGGACGTCGGCCTCATGCTGCCGTACACGCCGCTGCACCACCTGCTGGCCCGCGAGTTCAGAGCGCCGTTCGTGCTGACCAGCGGGAACATCTCCGACGAGCCGATCGCGTACCGGGACGCCGACGCGCTGGAGCGCCTCGGCGGAATCGCCGACGCGTTCGTGCTCCACGACCGGGGAATCCACATGCGCACCGACGACTCGGTCGTGCGGTCCTTCCGCGGCGCCGAGCTGCCGCTGCGGCGGTCACGCGGATACGTGCCGCAGCCGCTGCGGCTCGCGGCTTCGGCCACCCGGGCGGTGCTCGCCTGCGGCGCTGAGCTGAAGCACACGTTCTGCGTCGCCAAAGGGGCGCGGGCGTTCGTGTCGCACCACATCGGCGACCTGGAGAACTACGAGACGTACCGGTCGTTCACCCAGGGCGTGGAGCACTTCTGCCGGCTGTTCGACGTGGTGCCGGAGGTGGTCGCGCACGACCTGCACCCCGAATACCTGTCGACGAAGTACGCCACGGAGCGCGACGGCGTCGACCTCGTGGGCGTCCAGCACCATTACGCGCACATCGCGTCGTGCCTCGCCGACAACGGCTCCCCAGGGCCGGTGATCGGCGTCGCGTTCGACGGGCTGGGCTTCGGCACGGACGGCACGATCTGGGGCGGCGAGTTCCTGATCGCCGACCTGCGCGGGTTCGAGCGGGCAGGGCATCTGGATGCCGTGCCGATGCCTGGCGGCACAAAGGCGATCAAGGAGCCGTGGCGGATGGCGGCGGCGTACCTCGGCGCCGACGCCGGGAAGGATCTGGACGTCGTCCGGCGAAACGAGCGTGATTGGGGGCGTGTGCTCGCCGTCGCCCGCGCGGGCGTGAACTCGCCGCTGACCTCCAGCGCGGGCCGGCTGTTCGACGCCGTCGCCGCGGTTCTCGGCGTCCGCGACCGCGTCAACTACGAGGGGCAGGCCGCGATCGAGCTGGAGCAGCGCGCTGACCCCGCCGAGTCCTCGGTGTACCCCACGTCGCTGGAGGGTGACCGCCCCTTCCGCGTCCACGGCCACGACCTCGTCCACGCGGTCGTCGAAGACCTGCGCGCCGGCGTCCCGGCGCCGGCCATCGCCGGCCGCTTCCACAACGGCGTCGCCGCCGCGATCGTCGCCGCCTGCGAGGCGGTGCGCAGCCAGACCGGCCTCGGGACGGTGGCCTTGTCCGGCGGCGTGTTCCAGAACCTCCTGCTGCTGCACCGCGTCGTCGGACGGCTGGAGGACCGCGGCTTCACCGTCCTACTCCACTCCCGCGTCCCCCCCAACGACGGCGGCATCAGCCTGGGCCAAGCCGCCGTGGCGCGCGCCCGCGCCTCCCGCGCCTGAGAACGTGTTTGAGAATCGTGGCCTTGCCCCGTGGGCGAAGCGGAGCGGAGCGCAGTTTCGGCGGCCGTCTATGGGGGACTCCCCCAGCCCCTGGCCGCCGAAACTGCCTCAGACATAACAAAACATACGACGATGACCTGACAAGACTGTCGCGTCGCGTCCCGGAAAGAGGCTCCGACCTAAAAGGCTCTTCGCGAGCGGAACCCGACGCGACGCGACCCCCACAACAGTTTTCAAACACGTTCTGAGAGTTTGAGCAGTATTCCAGGCCGGGGTTCTCAAACACGTGCTAACCGTAGGCGTCGGCCTGGAGGTCGTAGAGCTCCGCGTAGAGTCCGCCTCGGGCGTGGAGCTGGGCGTGGGTTCCGGCCTCGGTGACTCGCCCGCCGTCGAGCACGACGATGAGGTCGGCCATCCGCACGGTGGAGAACCGGTGGGAGACGAGCACGGTGATGGCGCCGTTGCCTGCGCCGGTGCGCGCCGCGGCGACGTAGCGTTCGAACAGCGCGTGCTCGGTCTCTGCGTCGAGGGCCGCGGTGGGCTCGTCGAGCAGGAGGAGCAGGGGACGCTCCCGCATCATGGCCCGGGCCAGCGCCAGCTTCTGCCACTGCCCCTTGGACAGGTCGACGGCACCGGGGAGACCGGCGCCGAGGAGCGTGCCGAGCCCGTCGGGAAGCTGGCCGGGCAGGTCGGCGGCGCCGGCGCGTTCGAGGGCGCGACCTACCGCCACGTCGTCGCCGAGGGCGGGCAGGTCGCCGACCCCGACAGCCTCACGTGCGCTCAGCTCGAAGCGGACGAAGTCCTCGAACCCGGCGGCCAAGTGTGCCCGCCAGTCCCCCGGGTCGAGGAGGGCGAGGGGCACCCCGTCGATGTCGATGCGTCCCCCAGTGGGTTCGTAGAAGCGGGCGAGGAGCTTCACCAGGGTCGTCTTGCCGGCCCCGTTCTCGCCGACCACCGCCACCACGGCACCTGCCGGGAGGTGGAGGTCCACCTCGGCGAGGGCGTCCGCCTCCGCGCCCGGGTAGCACAGGCGCACCCCGGAAAGGCGGATGCCGTCGACCAGGCGGTCGGGGGTGGCGGCAAAGGGCTGGCCGCCGGGGGGCTCGAGGGCACGCCGGGCCGCGTCAGCGTGGTCGACCAGCCACAGGTAGCGGCGGAGCACCCTGAGGCAGCCGGCGAACCCGGCGAGGGTGCCGGCCACGTCACCGACCTGGCCGCGCACGTTGGCGGCGGCGGTGAGGGCGAGCACAAGGTCCCCGGCGGTGGCCTGCCCGGCCGCCGCCTGGCGGGCGACGAGGAGAACAGCGAGCAGGTAGCCGGCGGAGAAGACCGCGACACCGAAGGACCGCTGTGCCGCGGCGGTGCGGTCGGCTCGGGCGAGCCGCCGCTCCAGTGCCCTCGTCAGGGCGCGGTGGCGGTCGCGGACGGTGTGCTGCAGCCCGAAGACCCGCAGCTCCTTGCCGGGCGGGGCGGTGGTGGCCAGGTCGAAGAGCCCCAGCGCCCGGCGCTGGTCGGCGGCGGTCTCGTCCTGTGCCGCCGCCACCGCCCGCTCGGCCCGTCCGGCCATGAGGAAGGACGGCAGGGCGAAGGCTGGCAACAGCAGCAGCGCCGGGTCGACGCTGGCCAGCAGCGCGCCGGTGGTGGCCAGCTGAACGACGAGCAGGACGCTCCGCCCCAGCGTCTCGATCGTGACCGCCATCTCGCCCCGGCCGGTGCGCAGCAGCTCGAGGCGGTCGAGGCACTCGGGCCGCTCGTAGTGCTCGACGCCGGGAATGCCGGCGGCGAGGGCGATGAGGCGATGGTCGACCTCCCGGTCGATGTCCTCCCGCAGCCGCATGGCGGCGGTGAACCAGGTGAAGACCACGACCAGCTCAAGGAGGACAGCGCCGCCCATGAGCCCCGCCGCAGCCACCACCTGGCCGCGCTGGCCAACGGTCACCCCATCGACGAGCAGCTTGAGCCACAGCGGCTGGAGAGCCTGAACGAGCCCGTAGACGGGCAGGCCGGCGAAGGTGACGAGTGCCCGGGGGCGGTCCGCCGAGAAGGCGAGGCCGACGGCGGCCACCAGGGCGCGGCGCAGCTCACGCACGGTCGGCTTCGTCCGGCGGTGACGCCCCCGGCTGGAACCGGGCGGCCTGGAGCGAGAACATCCGGGCGTAGCGGCCGGCGGCGGCGAGGAGCGCGTCGTGGGTGCCGTCCTCGACCACCCGCCCGTCCTCCAAGACCACGATGCGGTCCGCCCGGCGCACGGTGGAGAAGCGGTGCGAGATCACGATGGTCGTCACCGGAGCCCCACTCGCCATCCGGGGCGTGACCTCGAGCAGGCGGGCGTAGACGGCGGCCTCGGCCCGCACGTCCAGGTTGGCGGTGGGCTCGTCGAGCACGAGCACCCGGGCGCCGGCGTCCACGGCGAAAAGCGCCCGAGCCAGCGCCACCCGCTGCCACTGACCGGCCGACAGGTCGGTGCCCCCCCCCGACGGCGCGGGACAGGATCGTCTCCCATCCCCGCTCGAGGTGGGCCACCACCTCGTCTGCCCCCGCCCGCTGCGCCGCCCGGTCGAGCGCGGCGGCGTCGAAGCCCAGCCGCACCGCCCCGAACCCGACGTTCTCGGCGGCCGCTGCCTCGAAGCGGACGTAGTCCTGGAACAGCACCGCCATCTGGGCACGCCAGGCGTCGGGGTCGAGGTCGGCCAGGTCGACGCCGTCGACGGTGATGCGCCCCCTGTCCGGGGGGTACAAGCCGGCGAGCAGCTTGACCAGCGTGGTCTTCCCGGCGCCGTTGGCACCGACGATGGCCAGGCGTTGACCGGCCGGGACCTCGAGGTCGAGCCCGGCAAAGACCGGGCGGGAGGCGCCCGGGTACGCGAAGTCGACCGACTCGAAGCGCAGCACCCGGGCGGGGAGGTCGGCGGCGCACAGGCTGCGGCCGGCCGCCGCCGGATCCAGTCGCGTCCGGCGCTCCAGCGCCAGCAGCGGGTGCAGCGCGGCGGCACCGTAGGCGACGGACGGCTCGCTGCCCCTGAAGTGCAGATTGAGCGTCTGGCGGACAGCGCCGACGAGGATCACCACCCGCTCGAGCGACAGGTCCCCGCCCACCCCGGCGAGCCCGACCACCGCCAGCCCGACGGTGATACCGATCCCGAACCCAGCGAACACGGCGACGAGCCGGCTCCAGCCTTGGCGCCGCTGCCGCCGCGAGGGGGCCACCGCCTCCTCCCACACCGCCCCGAACCGCTCGCCGATCCAACCGGCCAGGCCGAAGACACGGGTCTCCTTGGCCGCCGGCGGGGTGAGGGCCAGGTCGCGGAAGTACACCGAACGGCGCAGGTCGGTCCGCTGGCCGGTGAAGGCGGCGGCGTTGGCGAAGAAGTAGCGCAGCACGACGAGCGACCCCACCGCCCACGCCACGAGGAGCATCCCCGCCAGCGGCAGGGAGAACGTGGCCACCACCCCCGCCGAGCCCAGCACCGACAGCCGGGGCGGGACGGCCTCCGCCAGGCCCGCCACCGCCGAACCGGGGGAGAGCATTCCCGGGGCGAGGTTCCTGACCAGGGACACGGCGCCCGCGGTCTCGGGCTCCTCCAGGTGGGCGATCCCCGTCGGGCGCAGGCTCCCCGCCACCGCCCGCTCTCGGAGGTGCCCGTCGAGGCGGCGCGCCATGTCGCCGGCGAGGATGCCGGTTGCCTCTCCCACCACCTGCTCGGCAAGGTACAGGCCAGCGACGACGGCTACTGCCCTCAGCAGCGCGGACCCCGCCGACGAGTCAAGCCCCGCGCCGATTACGGCCGGGGCCGCTCCCACCAGACGCCCCGACGCCACCACCAGAGCGACGGGCAGCGCCGCGCTCGCCGCCGCAAGAAGGACGAGGGCAGCGGTACCCACGCGGCTTACCGTGGGCAGCAGCCGGACGGTGGCCAACAGGCCTGTCCCCATCCGCTGCCCGCCGCGGTCCGCACCCACCCTGCCACCCCTATCGATGCCGGCGAGCAGCGCCCCCACGACAAGCGTGTGTGATTCCAATACGGAGACAGCCGAACACGACGCTTGGCCGACGACGGGCTGATCTCCACCTTCAAGCTCCACCGCGACGTGCAATGGCACGATGGCGCCCCCGTTCACGGCGGCGGACGTGACGCCGGGAGGATCACGCTGCGGAAACCGCCGAAGCACCTGCTGGAGAGCAAAAACGTCAACGTGGACGTGCTCAACCAGAACCCCGTCGGACGAGGCCGTTCGAACTCGTAAGGCGAACCCGGGCTACTACGGGGGCAAGCCGAAACTCGACCGGATCATCAGGAGCTTCGTCCCCGACGCCGCCACCCGCGCCGCGCAGCTACGGGCCGGGGAGATGCTGCGCCCCGCTCCGCGGGTCACCGGCCGACGCCGGCCTCGGCCGGCGCGATGAAGTGGAAGCGGTCGTTGCCGACAGACTTGGACAGGGTGCGAAACACCAGGGTCGGGTCGTCGTAGGGACCCTGTACGTACAGCGGTACGCCGTCTCGTCCGAACGTGATGGCGCTGGTCTCCTGCCACGGCCCGAGGTGACCGGCTGCCCGTTGGAAGTCGCGGGCGGGCTGGAAGCCGAGCCCCCCGGCGTAGTCGATGGCTCCCCACACCAGGTGACGGGCCAGGTCCAGCGGCGCCGCGAGCGGTGCTCCGACCTCCTCGAACCCGCCAAAGAACTTGTTGAGAAACACCGGCAGGTCGGGCTCGTTCATGATCCGAGGCCCGAGGGCGTCCTTCACGCCAAGGCAGTACACATCGACGAGGTAGCCGCAGACGGACACCCGTTGCGCCCGGTGCCGCCGCGCGACCGCAACACAAGCTCAACGTTTACCAGACCGCTGGGCGTTCGCCGCGGAGGCCCGACGCGACACGCGGGCTGCGGGAAACTTAGGGGGTCAGGATGAGCGGCGCCGCGCTCGAGCAGCGTGTCGTGCGGGCGGCCGAGGCGGCCCTCGCCGAGCAGCAATACGTCAGCGCGATCGACGTGCTCGTCCGACTCGGCTGGCTGGCGCAGGTGCACCTCGACGAGTGGCGGCAGGGACGCGTCGAGTGCCTGGAGCAGGTGCTGCAGGTCAACCCGCTCAAGCTGTCCACCGCCACGCTCGAGTTCCGTCGCTGGGCGGAGCGTCGCGGCTTGACGCCGAGCGAAACCTGCTACGTTGCCGGGACCCGCGACCGCAGGCCGCTGCGCTTCAGCGTCAGCGGAACAGCCGAGATCGAGCGTGCTTACCGCACGCACTGGGTTTCCCCCGAGCTGTCCGCCGCCAAGCGCCGCCGGCTGGCAAAGCCGACCACCGGACCTCGTCGTCGTCTCGCCGCTGAAGGACTGGACGTGCACGGCCTGCTCGGGCACCGGGGAGCTGCTGCTCATGCAGGACGCGGGCCCGGTGTGCATGCGCTGCGCCGGCCTGGACCACCTCGTGTTCCTGCCGTCGGGGGACGCGACGCTGACCCGCCGCGCTCATCGGGTCAGCGACCTGTCCGCGGTCGTGGTCCGCTTCAGCCGCAGCCGCAGCCGCAGCCGCAAGCGCTACGAACGGACAGGGCTGCTCGTCGAAGCGGCCGCGCTGACCCACGCGGAGCAGCAGTGCCGCGACGACGCCGATTGACTTCACCGTGCCCCGCTGGTCGTGCGCCCAAGCGGTACCGCCTACCAGCGGTTGTGGGTCCATATCGCCATAGCCGTGCCGGGCAGGTCCTTGCTCCACCGCTCGCGCCGCCGCCCGTGGGGCCTCGGTGACTCTGGAGGATGAGGTCGTGCCGGACAGGACGGCGGCGGAGCCTGGTCAGGCGAGGGCGGACATGGCCCGCAGCCTGGCCAACGTTGCTGCGACCTGCTGCGCCCAGGGCCAGCAGGACGACCCGCCGGCCTGCTCGGGCGATCCGGGCGGACAGGCGGTCAACAGCGTCAGCACCACCACCGGCGTCCCCGCCGCGAACCGCCAGACGGATCGAGCCACGGCTGCCGGTGCGCTGCTCAGCGTCGTCTGCGGTGACCGGCACCTCGAACCCGGGCACGTTCGGTCCCACCGCCCAGAACCGGGGCGGGGTGGGCGATGGGGACGAACGCCGCCTCGTTCCCCAGGTAGTCGAACACATCCTGGCAGGCCGAGGACCGCTCGGCGTCGGCCGCCGAAACCGCCGACCGCACCAACCTCCCCCACCCACCCGCCCTAAAGGAGTGGAACCTGACGCGACGCGACCCCACAAAATTTCAAACACGCGCTGAGAGCGTGTTGGGGGATCCGCGCCGTGGCCCGGGATGCGGCTGGGCGCGATGCCGTGCGGTTTTCCTCCGCAGCCGCGCAAGGCGGCATCTGGGACCTCTTCTTCAGCGGCCTGACCTGTGGGTCTGCGAGCGCCATGCGGACTGGTGCGGGCGTCGGCGCCGCTGTGTGCCCATCCCGCCGCGCCGGTTGCAGCTCCCGTGGGTCTTGTCCCTTGAAGGAGATGCTTGGTTTCGTTCGGCATGGATCCTACGATCAAGGTGTTCAGGAATAAGTCGAGAAGCTGAAGTGGCCGGGTTCGAGGTTGCCCGTATGGCGCTTGCGGCCTGATCGTTTCGCGAACGGTTCCGAAAAGGAGGCACCCATGGGGTGGGTCGTGCTGTTGTTGATCCTGGCGCTGCTGTTAGGCGGCATCGGCTTTCTCGTCCAAGGTCTGAAGTGGCTGCTCATCATCGCTCTAATCCTGTTCCTGGTCGGGGTGCTGACCGGCTACCGCGGGCGGCGAACCCGCCCGTGAGGGGCTGCTCTTTGCAGGCGTGAGGCGGCTTCGATGGTGTCGACCGCCCCTTCCGACGTCAACCTTCGCCGGATCCGACACTTCCGCACGCTGCGGCGGCTCTTTTTCGTTTCCTTGTCGGCATTGCTGTTGCTGGGAATGCTCAACGTCTACGGCGTGCGGACCGCAGAGGTCTCGGGCAACGCAGGCGGCTATGAGCTGACGGTGCGCTATGCCAGCGTCACCCGACCCGGGCTGGCCACGCCATGGGCGGTCCAGGTGCGCCGGGCGGGCGGCTTCGAGGGCCCGATCACTATCGCCAGCACCGACGCGTACTTCGACCTGTTCGACGAGAACGGCCTCGACCCTGATCCGGCGAAGGCGACCAGCGACGGTGAGCGGATTATCTGGCAGTTCGAAGCGCCTGAGGCGAGCGAGGTGCTCACCATATCGTTCGACGCCCGCATCGAACCTGGCCAGCAGCTACGGCGGGTGGCGGCTACGACCGCAATCCTCGACCGTGGGGCTCCCGCTGTCTCGGTCGACTACCAGACTTTTGTGATGCCCTGATGGAGATCGTGATCCGCGCCAGCGTCATCTATTTCTTCTTATGGCTGGTAGCCCGGGGCACCGGCAAGCGGGAACTGTCACAGTTGACCGCTTTCGAGCTTATCCTGCTGGTGACTATAGGTGATTTGGTCCAGCAAGGCGTCACTCAGGAAGACATGTCCATCACCGGGGCGATGCTGGCGGTCGGCACCTTCGCGTTCTGGACTGTGACTTTTTCCTTTCTGGCCTGGCGATTCAAGGGGATACGGCCGGCA
>JBOGEB010000020.1:0-34156 GCA_050743125.1 Egibacteraceae bacterium | reverse complement strand
GCCACCCCACCCGCCGACCGCGCCGGCTACCTGCGCAAGCTCGCCGAAAGCCTTGAAGCCCACGCCGACCGGATCGCCCGCACAATCACCTGCGAGATGGGAGCGCCGCTGGCGTTCAGCCTGCGGGTGCAGGCCGGCCTGCCGGCCACCGTCATGTCCTCCTACGCCGACCTGGCGGGCAGCTTCGCGTTCGAGGAGCGGATCGGCAACTCGGTAGTGACCTTGGACCCGGTCGGGGTGGTCGGGGCGATCACCCCGTGGAACTTCCCGTTGCATCAGATCGTGCTCAAAGCCGCCGCCGCGCTGGCAGCCGGCTGCACCGTCGTGGTCAAGCCCAGCGAGCTGACGCCGAGCACGGCGAACCTGCTGGCTGAACTCGCCGAGGGCGTCGGCTTGCCGGCCGGGGTCCTCAACATCGTGCACGGCATCGGCCCGATCGTCGGCGAGGCGCTGGTCCGCCATCCGGGCGTGGACATGATCTCGTTCACTGGCTCCACCCGCGCGGGCCGCCACGTCGCCGCGCTGGCCGGCCAAACCCTCAAGAAGGTCACCTTGGAGCTGGGCGGCAAGTCCGCCAACGTGATCCTGCAAGACGTCAACGACGACCTGCTCGACAAAGCGGTCCGTTACGGGGTCCGCAAGTGCTACATGAACTCCGGGCAGTCCTGCAACGCCCTGACCCGCCTTGTCGTCCCAGCCGACCGGCACAAGCAGGCCGTCGAGCTGGCCGCCGCCGAGGCAGACGCGTTCACCGTCGGCGACCCGCTCGCCGACGGGGTGCGGATCGGCCCCATGGTCTCAGCAGCCCAGCGGGACCGGGTGGTCGGCTACATCCACACGGGCATCGCCCAGGGCGCTCAGCTCGCCGCAGGCGGCCCGCGACCACCCGAGGTGCCCGACCGCGGCTTCTACGTGCGGCCCACCGTCTTCGGCGCCGTCACCCCCGACATGACCATCGCCCAAGAAGAGATCTTCGGGCCCGTCCTCGCCGTCATCGCCTACACCGGCGAGGACCGGGCCGCCGACATCGCCAACGGCACTGGGTACGGGCTTAACGGCGCGGTCTGGTCCGCCGACCCCGACCACGCCGCCGCGTTCGCCCGCCGGCTGCGGGCCGGCCAGGTCGACCTCAACGGCGGCCGGTTCAACCCCCTCGCTCCCTTCGGCGGGTTCGGGCACTCCGGCTTCGGCCGCGAGTACGGCACCTACGGGCTGGCCGAGTTCCTGCAACCAAAGTCGCTGCAGACCTGACCACCTGACCCGTGTGGAGCGACAACTGGCGCGGGCAGCCGCAGACCACCGCAGAGCGCTTCCCGGCCCGACGGCTGGGAATTCGTGGGCAACTCGAAGAATCGACGCTGCTGAAGGCCGCATAAAGCGAATGTCGAACTGGCGGTACAACGTCGGAGCCGAGGAAAGCGTCCCGGTGATCTTGCGCAGCCGCGATATGTACGCCCGCGACTACCTCGTCCAGATCTACGACGGCTACTGCTGCCCTCTCGACCTGATCGAGGGGAGGGAGGGTACCGAGCCGGCCAGCTCCGCGCGTCTCGACGGTGGCCTCTACGCCGCTTTCGACTGGATCGGCCACCACCCGCGGCGAGCCACAGAAGAGGTCGGGTGACGAGCCGCCACAGTCGTGACTGTTCTGCCCGTGACCGGGTTGTTCACACTCACGGTGTGGGCGACACCTCCTGCCTGGCTTGCCGGCCCCCGTAGGTTGGCAATGGCGGGACTTCGCTGAGCGGGCATCCAGCTCTCACGGTCCAGTCGCTGCCCTGCTGGTCAACCGTGACGCTGTGCTCGCTGCTCGGCTACAGCCATTCTACGTCCCGTTCTGTCACTGCAGCTCTTTCTACCCCTCGGCCGTGCCGTTTCCTCCCGCGCGCATCCCAAAGCATCATCGCGCCCTGCGCTTCCCATCAACCACAACGTACTTCTACCCCGCTCTGCTCCCTACCCCTCCCACCATGTTGCTCTCTATCACAAAATTATTTGACAAGATGATTATTCTATGGCAGGTGTAGCCAGGTGTTTACTAGCCTGCTAACACTTATTACGGCACGCCCCGGTATGCCAGAGACGCAGACGGCTGCCCGTCATTTTATGTCGCGGTCACGATATAATAATCAATGAGGCCTTGCTCGTACGCCCTAAGCCAATTACGACCCCAGCTCTGCTTGAATTCCGTCTGGCTCATCCACGCATCAAACCCGTACCACACGTACTTGCCGATGCTTTCAACTTCTGCTCGCGAGAAACCCTCGCGGATCAAGTCACGGTGAAAAGATCCCACTGGGACAACAACATCGATTCCATTTTGAACGGTCTCGATCAGCTGCGTGAGTTCCCCTACAACTCCCTCACGCGGGGTGAAGAAGGTCGCGACAGCAAGGCTGCCACCAGGCTTCAGAACTCGGTAGGCTTCACGAACGAACCCCACGAGATTTTCAAAGTGCTGGGCGGCTTCAATAGAGAAGACCCTATCAAAAGACCCATCTGGATACGGAAGTGCGAGCGCTGACCCTTCTTGAAAAACCAGCTTGCCAGGCTGTCTCTGTAATAACTCAGCATTGACCTGGTTCGCCCTAGCGACCTGCGCCGGCGAAATGTCGACGCCATGCACCTCCAGTGGCTCGAACTCTGTCAGGGCAAGCGCGCCCCCAACCCCAACACCGCAACCAACCTCAAGAACCCTGTCTCCGGCTTGGAGACCCAAACGGATGAGCGCCGCTCGGTACATGTCCGCCTGGCTCTTGATCCGCTGTTCGATGCTGACAGTCGCGGCGCAGCTTAGATGCTTCCAGAAGCCGAAATTAATATAGCTCCCAGCAAAAAGTGAGCATGAGCTGAGATCGTTCTCGCCGTACATTACAGCTCGTCGCGCAAAACCATCACCAGGCATGCTGCCAGTCTCCCCACGCAAGACTATGTGAGGCAGAATACCTCCAGCTGTAGCAACTACAGGGACATCCTCTCATTCTGAGGTGTCCTGCTTGTGGGGAGTAAGTCCAGTCCGCCAGGAGAGGGTGGCGTGCTCGTCGGTGATCTTGACCCCGGTGTAGAGGGCGTCTGGCGACGGCGTGGGCAGAAGATTGCCGTCGGGTCCTGCCTCCGACAAGTTTTGAAAGATCCCCTGTGCGATCTCCTGCGCCGAGGCCTGGAGCTGCGCCTCGGTCTCCTGAGCGACGCGCTGGGGGAGCTGGGCCGTCAACCTCCGCTCGAGGAAGTTGGGTATGCCGAGGATGTCGATGTCGGCGCTGAAGCTCGTGGACGGAGTGACGACGAGCTCCCCGCTGGGGCCGACCTCTACCGCCAAGGAGATCAGGAGGCGGCCGTTGTCGATGTCGCCGCCAAAGGTACCGAGCAGCTCACGACCAGCGGACTCGAACTGGAGGTCGAGGATGATGCTGCCATCGCGCTCGGCGCTCCACGAAACCGTGGCGCGCTCTTTGGCGAGGTGATCGAGTCGGATCTCACCGCTGCCAGGAAGCCGAAATGGCTTGATCGAGATGGTAATGGGGTCGAAGATCGCGTGGATGCTCGCCCGCTGCTGATCCGAGAACGACGTACCGCAGTCGTTCGGGTCGTCGATCCGATGAAGGTCGAAGCTGTTGTCACCGCTGCTGAGATCGAGCCCGATACAGCTCAGCCCGACGTTCAGCAGGGCAAGGGCAGCGTTGCTGTAGGTCACTGTCGGCATCGAAGCGCTCTCTCCTTTTCCGGCGGCGCCAGAGAGCGGTCGAGGTCTGCATGCTCGATCATCGCACGTTCTGTGGGCTGCGGACGGCGTCGTGGACGTCGAGCAGGCCACGCATGGGCCAGGCGCCTGTTCGAACGCCGAGGTCGAGCCCGGCGGGGCCGGCCGGAGTTGATCCCGCTTCAGGTCCCCTGGCAGCGCTATCCACGCCACGGGGTTGCGTGGAAAGACCGCGGGGAAAATTCCACTGCAAGGTTGTCCGTGCGAGGTCCTGAGCCTTTCTTGGGAGGAGGAGCGAAGACGGAACTCGCCCCGCTTCCCCGGCGCGTAGCGCCTCCGATCCAGGGGTCGAAGGTTCGAGAGGCGGCCATCGACGGCTGGCGCCAACTGGTCTACGCGCTGACAATGTGGCATATGCGCTGCTTGACGGCTGAACACGCATCTTCCGTTTCAATGGACCCCGCAGGCCGCTGCACGCTCTGAATGGTGCCCAGCCCCGGCTGATGATCTCGAAGGAGTGAGATGGCAAACGATCAAGGTCTGGACCGCCGGACCAGCGAGGCCCGCAACCGCTCCAGGCGGGGCCGTTGGGCCACCCGGCCTGCGCAGATCCCGCTTGCGGGCTGGAAGGACATCTTCAGCCGGGTGAAGGCTGGAATAAAGGAGGACAACGTAGCGCTCTTGGCCGCGGGGGTGGCCTTCTACACCGTTCTCGCGTTGTTCCCGGCCGTCATCGCGGCCGTGACGTTGTACGGTCTGGTGGCTGATCCGGTGCAGATCGAGCAGCAGATCGGCAGCTCCGTGGGCGGGCTGCCACAGGCTGGACCGATCATCTTGAACCAGATCCGCAGCGTCGCCACCTCCTCGTCCTCGGCGGGCCTGTCGATTGGCGCCATCGCGGGCTTGGCCGGCGCGCTGTACAGCGCCTCCATCGGCGTGAACGGGATCATCAAGGGCGTCAACGTCGTCTATTGCGAACAGGAGACGCGCGGGGTCCTCAAGGTGCGCGCGCTCGCGCTGCTGCTCACCCTCGGCGCGCTCGTCGCGGGCCTCATGGCGATCGGGCTGGTGGCGGTCCTGCCCGCAGTGGTGGATTCGCTGGGCCTGGGCAGCAGCGGTGAGACGCTCGCCAAGCTGTTGCGCTGGCCGGTCCTGGCGGTGCTCATGATCGGGGGGCTGGCGCTGATTTACCGCTACGCGCCGGACCGGGAGAATGCACAATTGCAGTGGGTCAGCTGGGGCGCGGTCATCGCCACCGTCTTGTGGCTGATCGGCTCGGGCCTGTTCTCCCTCTATGTAAGCAACTTCAGCAACTACGGCGCGGTCTACGGATCGATCGCCGGCATCATCGTCCTGCTGCTGTGGCTGTTCCTTACCAGCTTTGTTTTCCTGCTCGGTGCGGAGATCAACGCGGAGATGGAACGTCAGACCTGTCGGGACAGCACCACAGGGGAGGAGAAGCCCCTCGGTAGCCGCGGAGCACAGGCCGCAGACACAGTAGGTGAACCGGCTGACTGAGCTGACTGAGCCTGGACTCCTCGCAACCTGTTTCTGAACCCCGTCTAGCCGGGAAACGCCCGCTTCTCACGGCGGCGGCGCCGGAGCGGCATGATGTACCACAGCGACGCGAACAGCGCGGCGGTACCGGCGGCGACCACGACGGCGACAGGAAGCGGAAAGAGCACGTCGGTCACGAGCATCACGACCCCGGTCATCGCCGACGCCAAGAGACCCAGGCCGACGATCGCCAGCCGGTTCGACGTAAAAAGGAGTTGCTCCTTGCCAGGCGCGCGGAAACGCAAGCGGTGATATGGCGTCGGCGCGATGAGCAGCACCGACGACGCTGTGGTCAGCAGCAGCGTAGCGAAGTACACGCTCCGCTGAAGCGCGGTCGCGCGCCCGAAGCGTTCAGTGAACGGGACCGTGAGCAGGAACGCAAAGAGCACCTGCACGCCGGGCAGGGCGACGCGCAACTCGTTGAGGAGCTCGATCAACTCGCGGTCGACCCGCTCCTTCTGGTCCTCTTCCGCCACCCCCGCCTCCTCTTTCGTGGCCTGGCGCTCAGGGTAGCGACAAGTCTGAACGTCTGCGTTCGCTAGTTGAAGGGCAGAATCAGACCGGGCCGAGGCTCGGCCAATTCCGCCTTGGTCATAGCCATAGCGGAACAGCCAGGGAGCCCCTTAGTTCTTAGCCTTTTTTGGTCACACCGACGTCATCGGTGTGATCCGGTGATTGCTCGCCCTGACGCTTCGCCCTTCTCCAGGTGAATGCCAGCGTTTTGAGGCGGTCCGCTTCCACGGCGGTGCGAGTCTGAACTCGCACCGCCGTTCTCCCCTCGCATGGCAAGGGAGAAGACCTGCCTCAATTGGGGTGGAGACCGGGGAACTCACGAGCTTGAGCCGCTCTCCACAACGCCTATGCGGAAGCCGCTGGCGCAAGTACGGTTGCGGCAGCGCTGCGTTCCTGCTCCAGGCGGGATTTTTGTGCTTCGGCCCTATTGATCAGGACATCAAAGTCGGTGGAGGCCATGGAGGGGTACTCGCCTGCCACTTGCTTCAAGGCTCGCCACAGACAACACTTTCCCTCCACACCGAGGTAGAGCGTTTCCAGCGCCAGGAGGCGGCTGAGATCGGTTTGTGCTGAGAAGGACCCGATGAGTTTGATACGGCTGAGCTTTTCCATCACCAGGGTGGCGGCCTGCTTGACAGGACTTTTGGTCGTGCCGAGCCGGTCCATGAGATCTTCGAGCGTTTGGCGATCTTCTTGGATGTCACCGGTGAGTTCTGCCAGAAATTTCCCCAGGGCAGTACCCTCGTTTTCGGTCTGGAGGCGCTGTACGAGCTCGCAGGCTCCGGTGGCGCCGGCGAGGTGGTCGTTCAAGTAAATGTCGAGTGCTTTGTGCTCAGCCACTGCTCTTTCTCCTCACGTGACGGACTACGATGGACCGTTGAAGATGAGACGGGTTGTTTGTGTATGCCCACCTGCGCGTCCTCCCAAACGCCTCGACTTTTTCGGCCTGCCAAGGGCAAGGAAGGCGGTTCGCCCGAAACCTGCATCATGCAGGGCTCCACGCCGCCGGCTCCACAGCGAGAGAGGCCGTACGCTGGGCGGATGATCGAACTCGTGTGGCGGGCCGCGTTGCTCGTGCTCCTCGCGCTGGAGACCGTGCTGCTGGTCCCAGCTGCCGCCCTTGGCCAGGCTGAGCTCGACCGGGTCGTCGAGGCGCTGCGGCGTGATCCGGTCTACGTGGACCCGAATGCGGAGACCAAGCTCGACTCGGCGGCGACCGACCGCCTGCGGGCTGCCGTCAACCAGGCCGGCACGCCGATCTTCGTTGTCATCCTCCCGGACGCCGCGCGCCACGGCGGCGACGCCAATGCCCTCGTGCGGGAGACCGGCAGCCGGCTGCGGCAGCCGGCCACGGTCGCGGTGGTGGCGGGGAGCCAATTTCGGACTGGGAGCAACGTCCTCCCTGGTGGCCGGGCGGGGGCACTGGCGACCGCCGCTTATCAGGCCCGAGGGGACCAGGGGATTGAGGCGACGCTCATCGACTTCGTCAACCGCGTCGGCCGGGCGGCTGCGACCGGAGTTCCAGCCCCGAGCCCTGTCGACGAGCCGTCCTCGCGCCCGATCGGGTCCACCCTGCTGCTCGGGTTGGTCCTGCTCGGCGGCGGCGCAGCGGGCTTCGTGGCGCTGCGAAGCAAACGGCGCCGGGACGAGCAGCGCACGCGTGAGTTCGCCGACGTCCGCGCGGCGACGGAGGAGGATCTGATCGCCCTCGGCGACGAGATCCGGGCACTCGACATCGACATCTCGATGCCGGGCGTGGACCCGAAGGCAGTCGAGGACTACCGCACGGCGCTCTCCAGTTACGAGCAGGCGTCGGGCGCCTTCGACCGAGCCAAACGGGCAGAGGACCTTGCCCCGGTCACCGCCGCGCTCGAGGAGGGTCGCTACCGGATGGCCTCCGCGAGCGCCCGCGTGCGCGGCGAGGAGCCGCCCGAACGCCGCCTGCCCTGCTTTTTCGACCCCCGCCACGGCCCCTCGGCCGAGGATGTCGAGTGGGCGCCCGAGGGCGGCATTCCTCGGGCGGTGCCAGCCTGCGCCGCCGACGCCCAACGGATCCGCGCCGGCCTGGAGCCGCATGCTCGCCATGTGCTTGTGGACGGCATGCGGATGCCGTACTGGAGCGCTCCCGGCTGGTTCTCCCCCTGGGCCGGCGGCTACTTCGGCGTCGCCGGCGGCAATCTGCTGACCGGGCTGCTGATCGGGTCAGCGCTCAGCGGTGGGTGGAGCCACGGCTGGGGCGGCGACTCCGGCGGCGGCGACTCCGGCGGCGGCGACTCCGGCGGCGGCGACTCCGGCGGCGGCGACTTCGGCGGCGGCGACTTCGGCGGCGGCGACTTCGGCGGCGGCGACTTCGGCGGCGGCGACTTCGGCGGCGGCGACTTCTAGCCCCTCGCCCTGCCCCAGCCGAACCGCCCCAGAGCGGGTACTGTTCGAGGTGCGCGGGCGGTGCTTGGCGAGGAGGGACCGAGTGGACCCGCGGCTATGGGGGTGGGTGCGTTGGCCGCTGACGGTGCTCGGGTTCGCGCTGGTGGTGGCGATCACGGCTCCCGCAGCGTTGCGCGCGGTCTCGAGCTCGGTCGAGCTCCGCGATCCTCGACAGAACCGGGTGAAGGCTGAGCCTGCTCCGGACCAGTTGGCGGGTGGGCCGGTCTCGGACGGGTCGGCGCCGGCGATCGCGGACTTCGTGGCGCGCGGCGGGACGGTGGCGGAGTCGAAAGCGTCAGAGCTCGTGCTGACCGGCGAGCGGGGCAGCGCGGTCGTCCTCGCGTTCCCGGTGATCCCCGGCAACTCGACCTGCGTCGGGAACGTCTGGATCGAGATGACGGTTCTCCATGCGACCCCGACCGAGCTGGGCAGCTTCGGGGCGTCCGCCCACAACGCTGACGACCTGGCCGACGGCGCGCCGCTGCCCGCGGAGCTGCTCATGGGCGACCAGCCGAGCTGGAGAGCGCTCACCACCACCCCTGGCCGGCTGCGGTGGGACGTGACGAGCGCCTACCGCGACTTCCTCACCAGCGGCCAAGCCCCAGCCGGCTCCCCGTTCGTCGCGGCGATCAGCGCGACGAGGTCGGATCAGCCGGACGGCGTGCGGTTCGCCGCGTCCGAGTCGCGCGTGAACGCGCCGGCGCTCATCTGGAGCGGCGTCCCCGGCTGCCAGGCGAGGCAGGTCGCTCAGGCGGGGTAACGGCCCGGTGCTCCTCCCACCGGGGGCGAATCCGGATCCCGATGCTCAGCGGTGTCCCCTCGAAGCCGAACTGCTCGCGGAGCCGCCGCTCCAGGTACCGGCGGTAGCTCGGCGGGATCCGCCCCGTCGTGAACACACGGAACGTCGGCGGCCCCACCGCGACCTGGGTGACGTAGCGGAGCCGCACCGCGCGCCCGGCATCGAGCGGCGGCGCGGTCGCGGCCACCGTCCCCGCGAGCCAGTCGTTCAGGACAGCCGTGGGGATGCGCCGCAGCCACTGGTCGAGCACCGCCTGGATCGCGGGAAGCAGCCGGTCGACGCCCCGCCCTGAGACGGCAGACGTCCGCACGACGGGCGCGAACCGTAGGAACCCAAGCAGTCGGTCGAACTCGCGGTCGAGCCGCTCACGGCGGTCGGCGTCGACCAGGTCCCACTTGTTCAACACGACCACCAGTCCACGGCCGGCGTCGAGGATCTGCCGGGCGAGGCGTTGCTCCTGCTCGGAGATCGGCTCGTGCGCGTCGATCACGAAGAGCGCGACCGCCGCGCGCTCGAGCGCCCGGACGGCGCGGAGCGTCGAGAAGTACTCGGTCGCGTCACGCTTCGCCTTCTTGCGGCGCAGGCCTGCCGTGTCGATGAAGCGGTACGCCTGCCCGTCGGGCAGCTCGAGCACCGTGTCCACGGCGTCCCGCGTCGTGCCGGGCCGGGAGTCGACGACCGTCCGCTGCTCGCCGAGCAGCCGGTTGAACAGCGAGGACTTTCCGACGTTCGGGCGGCCGACCAGGGCGACGCCTGGCACGTCGTCGGCGGGCTCAGGCGGTCGATCGAAGGCGCCCTCGTCGGCGAGGCGGTCCACGACGACGTCGAGCAGGTCGCCGGAGGCCCGTCCGTGCAGCGCGCTGACCGGCAGGGGTTCGCCCAAGCCGAGCCGGTACAGATCCGCGAGGTCGGGCTCCAGCCCGCCGTGGTCGACCTTGTTCGCCACGAGCACCGTCGGTGCCTGGACGCCGCAGAGCCAGTCGGCGGCCGCCGCGTCCTCCTCGGTCACCCCGACCGTGGCGTCCACGACCAGCAGCACAAGGTCCGCGGTGACGACGGCCAGCTCGGACTGCTCGGAGACGGCCGCGTCGAGCGCCCCCGGCGACTGCGACCAGGAGGGCATCCACCCGCCGGTGTCCACAACCGTGAACCGTCGCCCGCGCCAGTCGGTGGCGTGCGTCGTGCGGTCGCGCGTGATCCCGGGCTGCTCCTGCACGATCGCGTCCCGGCCCCCGGCGATCCGGTTCACCAGCGTCGACTTGCCGACGTTGGGGCGCCCGACCACGGCGACGACAGGGCCGACGGGCGGACGGACACGGCGGTCAGGCTCGGCGGTGGGCATCCGGTTACCCTACCGCCGACCCGCCGGTCATCGCGCCAGCGCCAGTCGGGCGATCTCCTCGACGACCGCGCCGACCTCACGATCCGTGGTGTCGATCACCACCGCGTCCGGCGCGGGGACCATCTGCCTCGCGTCGAGCGCGTCGCGGCGGGCGAGGTCCGCGGCGTGCGTGCGAACCGGGTCTTGACCGGTTTGGCCGAGCTGCTCGGCGCGGCGGGCGGCACGGGCCTGGGAGCTGGCCGTGAGCCAGACCTTCAGGTCCGCGTCCGGCGCGACGACCGTGCCGGCGTCGCGGCCCTCGACGACCGCGCCCTCCTCGCCGATACCGCCGCGCTGCGCGGCGAGCAGCGCCGCCCGGACCTCAGGGTGCGCGGAGACCGCCGAAACCGCCGCGGTCACGGCCGGCCCGCGGATCTCGCACTCGACGTCCTCGCCGTTCAGGCGGGTGTGGCCGCCCCCCCGCTCGATGCGCGCTGAGGAGACGGCCTTCAGGCACCCCTCGGCGTCCTCGGGGGGGACGTCGGCGCGGAGCACCGCCAGCGTGGCGGCCCGGTAGTAGGCCCCGGTGTCAACATGCGGGACCCCCAGACGGACGGCGAGCGCCGACGCGATCGTCGACTTCCCCGCCCCGGCCGGCCCGTCGATCGTCACCACCGTCGCTTTCCGCTCCCCGCCCGCCGGCGGGCGCGCTGCGCCCGCCCTCATCCGGCCAACTCCCATGAGGCCCCCGCCGCCCGGAGGTCCCCCCAGAAGCCGGGGTAGGTCTTCGTCACGCACCACGGCTCCTCGATGACGACGCCGGGCACCCGCGCGCCGATCGCCGCGAACGCCATCGCGAGCCGATGATCGTCGTGGGTGGCGAGCCGCGCGGGGCCTCTGGCCGCCCCGCCGGTGATCTCCAGCCCGTCCGGCGCCTCGCTGACCGGCACACCGAGCTTGCGCAGCTCGCCGGCGAGGGCGGCGAGCCGGTCGGTCTCGTGCCCGCGCGCCACCGCGAGGCCGTGCAGGCGCGACGTCCCCTCGGCGAGCGCCGCGAGGGCGGCGACCGTGGTGACCTGGTCGGGCATCGCGCGCAGGTCGACCTCGACGGGCTCCAGGCGCGCCGGCCCCGAGACGGTCAGCGCGTCGCCGTCGCGGGCCACGGTCGCGCCCATCCGCTCGAGCACCGCCGGGAGGCCGGCGTCAGGCTGCAGCGTCCCGGCCGCCGCGTTGACGACGGTCACCGCGCCGCCGGTCGCCGCCGCGAGCGCGAACAGGTGCGCGGCGGCGCTCGCGTCGTACTCGACCGCCTCGTCTCGGGCCGCATAGCGCGCGGTCGGGGCGATGTCCCAGCAGACGTCGTTGACCTGGGCAACGGCCGCGCCCCACCGGCGCATCATCGTGACGGTGAGGTCGAGATAGCCGCCGGCGGCGGCGCCGGCGGCGGTGGCCAGCACTCCCTCACGGGCGTACGGCGCGACCAGCAGGACCGCGCTCGTGAACTGGCTCGACCCGGTCATGTCGACCTCGACCGGCCCGCCCCGGAGACCGCCGCCGCCCAGCCGCACCGGTGGCAGACCGCCAGCGTCGGCCGCGTCCGCGCCGAGCGCTCGGAGCGCGGCGACAAGCGCGCCGACCGGGCGGCGGAGCAGCGCACGAGCCCCCGTCACCGTGACCGGCCCGTCGGCGAGCGTCGCCATCGCGGTGACGAACCGCAGCGTCGTCCCCGACAGCCGCACGTCGACGACCGCGCCAGGGGCCGGGTGCGGTCGTCCGCCGGTGCCGGTGACCCGCCATCCCTCAGGCGCATCGCTGACCTGCGCCCCGAGCGCGAGCACCGCCCGGCGCATGGCGCGCGTGTCGTCACTGTCGAGCGGGCCGCGGAGCAGGCTCTCGCCCTCGGCCAACGCCGCGATGACGAGCAGCCGGTTCGTCACGCTCTTGCTCGCCGGCGCCCGCAGGCGCGCGTGGACCGGCCCGGACGGTGAGACCTCGACGGCGGTCGCCGGGATCACGGTCACGGTCACAGCTCGCGCTCCAGCACCTCGTAGCCCAGCGCCTCCAGCGCCGTACGGGCACGGCGCGCCTGGTCAGGGCCGATGATGGCGAGACGCATCGTGCCCCGCCCGCCCTCGGGGGCGTGCTCGATCGCGATGTCTTCGATGTTCACGCCGAGGCGTCCGATCGTCGTGGCGACCTGGGCGATCATGCCCGGCTGGTCGGGGATCGCGAGGTGAAGCTCGACGAGAGCGCCGGTCACGGTCTGTTTGCCGGGCAGCGCACGGCGGGCGGCGCGAGCGTCGGACAGTGTCTGGCGGAGGCTCTGCTCGTCGCCGATCGCGAGCACCGATCGCAGCGCGCCGATGCGCTCGCGGTACTCGTCGAGCACCGCGACGATCGCCTCTCGGTTCTCGGCGCAGATGTCCAGCCAGAGGTCGGGGTTGCTCGCCGCGACGCGGGTCGCGTCGCGGAACCCGCCGGCGGCCAGGAGGAGCAGCTCGGCGTGCTCGTCGCGGGCGCGCGTCGCCGCGAGGTTCATCAGCGTCGTCGCGGCGAGCTGCGGCAGATGGCTGATGACCGCCACGAGCAGGTCGTGCCGCTCGGGCGACACCGCGAGCACCCGCGCGCCGATCCGCCCGACCAGGCCGTGGAGGCGGCGGTACGCCTCGGGGTCCGTGTGGATCGTCGGGGTGAGCAGGTACGTGGCACCGACGAACAGGTCAGCGGTTGCGTGCGCCGCCCCGGTCTCGTGCGACCCGGCCATCGGATGCCCGCCGATCACGTGCACGGACGCGGGCACCACCGCCTGCATCGCCTCGACGATGCGGCCCTTGACGCTCGCGACGTCGGTGAGGACTGCGCCCGGGCGCAGGGCCGGTGCGATCGCACACGCAACTTTCCCGACCGCCGAGACCGGCACCGCGAGCACGGCGACGTCCGCTCCGTCCACCGCGTCGAAGGCCGAGGCCGAGGCCCGCGTCACCGCTCCGCGCCGGAGCGCGACCTCCAGCTCGCGCTCGTCGCGGTCGTACCCGACGACCTCGTCGACCTCGTCAAGCTTGCCCAGCGCCAGCCCGAGCGACGCCCCGACCAGCCCCGTGCCTACGACCGCGACGCGCACGTCTTAGTGCTCCCGCGCTTCGTGGACACTTTGGCCCACCTGGTGGGCCAAAGTGTCCACGAAGGCCAAGCTCATCATGTCAACGCGCACTTCGTTACTCCGGCAGGTCGCTGCGGAGCTGCCGCGCGCCGCGCAGGTACGGGTGGCGCATCTGCGTTCTCGGTTTCTCGGTGTACACGTAGGCCATCACCCGAACGCACAACGGGATGCCGCTGCCGTTGATGTCGAGCTCGCGAGCGCAGAGCATCGGCACGTCCGAGATGCCCGCCGCGCGCACCGCCGCTGCCGGGAACTCGCTGTGGATGTCCCCGGTGGCGGTGAACAGCAGGCTCACCATGTCATCAGGTGAGAGGTCGTTCCGGGTCATGAGCGCGTCGAGGAGCTCGGCCGTGCGGGTGAGCACCTCCTCACGGGTGTCGGCGTCGAGCGTCGTGGCGCCGCGCAACGCCACGAGCTGCCGCTGGGCGCTCACTGGCCCGCGTCCTGCCCCACCGGCGTGAGGGGGACCCTGGGGACGCCCCCGACCGACGTGGGGGGGTCCGGCAGAACCTCCGGCAGCGGGGTCCCGCGTCCGTCATGCTCACCCGGCTCAGGCCCGGCCAGCCCAACCGCTTTGTAGAGCCGACGCACCTCCTGGGTGGTGAGGGGCCGGAACTTGCCGGGCCGGATGTTGCCGAGCGGCAGCGGGCCGAGCTTGACGCGCGCGAGCCGCTCCAGCGGGATGTCGACCGCGGCGAGCATGCGCCGCACCTCGCGCTTGCGGCCCTCCGTCAGGACGATCTCGATCAGGGTCCGGTCCTGCGCCGATCCCAGCTCGCGGACAGAGCGAGCGCGGGCGGGCCCGTCCTCCAGCTCGACCCCCTCGATGAGCTGGCGGAGCGCTTTGCGTTTCGCGTTCCCGCGGATCTGCGCGACGTACGTCTTGTCCACCTCGTAGCGTGGATGCGCGAGGCGGTTGGCGAGCTCGCCGTCGTTCGTCAGGATGAGCAGCCCCTCGGTGTCCCGGTCGAGCCGGCCGACGGGGTAGACGCGCGGGTTTGACGGGACGAGGTCCATGACGGTCGGCCTGCCCTGCGGGTCGGAGGCCGTGGTCACGACCCCCTGCGGCTTGTTGAGCAGCAGGTGCACGAGCCGCGGGTTGGTCGGCACGCGCTCACCGTCGAGGGTGATGACCTGCGTCTCGGGATCGGCCTTCGCGCCGAGCCCCACGACCTGTCCGTCGACCGTGACGCGCCCGGCGGCGATCAGCTCCTCGCAGGCCCGCCTGCTGCCGATCCCCGCGGCGGCGAGGATCTTCTGGACCCGCGGCAGCGTTGGCTCCTCGGTCATTCCAAGGCCTCCTCGCGGGCCAGTACGTCCATCTCGCGGCGCGCCGCCTTGTACCCGCCGGGTGCCGGCTCCTCTGGCAAGGGGCCCGCCGGGGCCAGCGCTGGCAGCGGCGGCAGGTCGTCGAGCGACGACAGCCCGAGCCGCTCCAGGAACGCCGACGTGGTCCCGTAGAGCAACGGCTGGCCGGGAGAGGACTCGCGGCCGACCTCGGCGATCAGCCCACGGGAGTGGAGCGTGCGAACGGCCCCGTCCGCGTCGACCCCGCGGATCTCAGAGATCTGCGCCCGCGTGACCGGCTGCTTGTACGCGACGATCGCGAGCGTCTCCAGAGCCGCCTGCGACAGCCGGCCGCTGCGGCCAGCGAGAACGAACCGCTCGACGTACGGCGCGGCGCCGGGGTCGGTGTAGAGCCGCCAGCCGCCCCCCACCTCCCGGAGCACGAACCCGCGACCGGAGTCGATGTACTCCGCCCGCAGCGCCCGCAGCGCCGTGACGACCTCGTCCGTCGCCACCTCGAGGACCTGGGCGATCTGGAGCGGTGAGACGGGCTCCTCGGCCACGAGGAGGATCGCCTCGATCGCCTTGCGCAGCTCCGGGTCGCCGCGCAGCGACCGCAGCTGCACCGGCTGGCCGTTCTTTGCTGGTCTGGTCACGCGTTGGACACCTGCTCGTTGGCGGACCCCTCGTAGATGTCGATGCAGGCCCCGGCCAGGCTCGCATCCGGTCCGGTCCGCTGCACCACCAGCTCGACGAACGACGCGGCTTGCTCGAGGTCGACGCACTCGAGCTTGTAGAGCTCGAGCAGAGCGAGGAAGTGGATGATCACCTCAAAGCGGTGCCGGCAGCCGGCGACGAGCTCCTGGAAGGACGCGCGCCCGCCAGCCCGGTCCAGCTCGCCCATGACCATCCCCGCCGCCTCGCGGACTGACAGGCGCACCGGCTGGACGTGGGAGAGGTCGACGGTCGGCGTGGGGCGCTCGGCGAGCGCCCGCGCGGCGAGCGCGGCGAGCCCCTGGGCGTCGACCGGCAGCTCGACCTCAGGGAGGCAGCGGCGGAAGCGCTCCTCCAGCGGCACCGCGCGGGGCACGTAGCCGTCGTGCGCGTCGAGCCGCTCGGCGACGACTGCGGCCGCCTCCTTGAAGATCCGGTAGTCGAGCAGGCGTGCGTAGAGCAGGTCCCGCGCCTCGAGCGCGATCTCGTCGAGCTCGGGGTCGTCCTCCCTCGGCAGCAGCCGCGCGGCCTTCAGCTCGATGAGCGTCGCCGCCACGACGAGGAACTCGGTCGCCACCTCGAGGTCGAGGATCTCCAGCTCGCGGATCGCCGCGAGGTAGTCGTCCGTGATCTCCGCGAGCGGGATGTCGTAGATGTCGACCTTGTGCCGCGCGATGAGGTGCAGCAGCAGGTCGAACGGTCCCTCGAAGGAGGAGACACACACGTGGTAAGTGGCAGCCATCAGCGGGGCGATTCTAGTGCACCGCCCGGAAAGTCCGGCCAGGCGCGACGATGGGCGCTTTCAGCGGGAGAAGACCCGGACGCGCACCGCTGACCGGGCCAGGTCGTGCATGATGAAGGCCTCGTTTCACAGGAGGTTGAGGTGGCGACGGAGCTGTTCGCAGTACGGTGGGTGGGCGCTGAGGAAGGCGGGCCGGCAGTGCGCCTGCTCGACCAGACGCTGCTGCCCGAGCACGTCAAGGTCATCGACTGCCAGGACGTCGAAACCCTCGCCGAGGCCATCCGCTCGCTGCGCGTCCGCGGAGCACCGTCCATCGGCGTGGCGGCGGCCTACGGGGTGGTCCTGGGTGCGCTGACCGACCGCGATCCCGACAACGCCGCCCGGCTGCTGGTCGCCCAGCGACCGACCGCGGTCAACCTGCGGTGGGCATGCGACCGAGTGCGGGCGGCGGGCCCCTCCGTGGAGGGGCTGCTTGCCCAGGCGCGTCAGATCGAGGAAGAGATCATCACCGCCTGCGAGGCAATTGGACGCCACGGGGCGGTGCTGCTCGAAGCCTCGAACAAAGATCGAAGTCGCGTGCTGACCCACTGCAACACCGGGACATTGGGCTGCCACGGAATCGGCACCGCTTTCGGCGTGGTACGGACACTGTTCGAGCATGGCACGCTCGCGCACGTCTGGGTCGACGAGACCCGCCCGCTGCTCCAGGGGGCTCGCCTCACGGCGTTCGAGGCTGCCACGTTAGGCATGCCCCACACGGTCATCCCCGACAGCGCTGCGGCCTCGGTGATGGGCGCGGGCGAGGTCGACGCGATCCTCGTGGGCGCCGACCGCATTGCCGCGAACGGGGACACCGCGAACAAGATCGGCACCTGCGGCCTCGCGATCCTCGCCCGCCACTACGGGCTGCCGTTCTACGTGGCGGCGCCTGTTTCGACCCTCGACCTCACCGCCCCGGACGGCACGACGATCGAGATCGAGCTCCGCGATCCCGACGAGGTCCGCACCGCCCTCGGGCAGCTGAGCATAGCCCCCGCCACCAGCCCCGCCCATAACCCCGCCTTCGATGTCACGCCGGCGGACCTGATCACGGCGATCATCACAGAGCACGGCGTCGCTTGGCCCCCGTACCGGAAGTCCCTGAGCCTGCTCAACGTCTCGGGTGAGCGGCGGCCGGAGGAAGCCCTGCGCGCGTTGGACGACCCCAGCGCATCGCAGGGTCGACTCCCAGCTACGTAGGGACGGTCGGGGCAGGGACCACCCACAGGGGGGGGCGAGACGTGGGCCTTTACGCCTGCCCCGACCGCCACACTCTCAGCCGATCCACAGCGCCGTGCCACGCTGCTCGGGTTTCCACGGGTCGTAGCGCACGTCCCACGGCTTCTCGCACTCCGGGCAGCGGATCTCGATCTGGCCGAGGATATGGAACTCGACGAGCGGGCGGCACACGAGGCGCAGGTGGCACGGGGTGAACGACGCCCAGTCCCACTCGTCCACGAGCACCGGCGCCTCGTAGGAATCGCCGCCCAGGACGATGATGGCGTCGGGCTGGGGTGACGGCTGCGAATTCGTGTGCTCGATCATGTTGCGAATAATCTCCGAATTTTCGGGAGGAGTCAAGCCCGCCGGAGGTTCGCCATGATCGCCGTGAGCAGCGCCCGCGCCTCGTCGCCGAACACCGCCGCCTGGCGCAGGCGGTTGAAGGTCTCAAGGTAGATGGCGACGTCGGCCTCATCGCGGATGCACAGCTCGGCGGTGACAGTCTCGACGGTGACCAACACGTCCTCGTGCTCACCGAGGTCACCGCGGATTACGAACCCGTGCTGGGGGATAACGATCATCTCGGCGTCCAACGGAATCACGCCGAAGCTGACCGCGGGCAGCGTGATCAGTGCGACGATGCGGTCGAGCTGGGCGGCCAACACCTGCGCGCTGCCCGGGCCTGGTCGCCAGCGCAGCGCCGCCTCGGTGACGAGGAACTCGATCCGCTTCGTGTCGTCGAACAGGACTCGCTGGCGTTCCAGCCGGGCGGTGACCGCAGCGGCAACGTCCCGGTTCCCTCCCTTGTATTCGGCGGAGGCAAACACCCGCCGGGCGTACTCGGCGGTCTGCAGCAACCCCGGCACGAGGGCCGGCTGGAAGAGTCGAGTCATCGACGCGGCCTGGTCAAGCCGGCCGATCTGCTGCTGCTTGTGGGCTACTCCCTGGCGGAGTCCCGCACGCCAGGTCGTCGCTTCGGTCAGCGCCGCCTCGGCGCGCTCAACAAGGTCGGCACGGACATCGGGCACTGCATCGACAGCCCGCGCCCACGCCTCGACGTCGGCGACCGCCGGCACCTGCCGGCCGGTCTCGATCTTTGAAACCTTCGACTGCGACATACCAGCCGCAGCGCCGAGCTGCTCGCCGGTCAGCCCGGCCTGGAGCCGAAGGTCGCGCAGCAGCGCCGCGAGTCGGCGCCGCTGCGCGGTCGGTTCGTCTAACTCCTCGGTCAAGCCCTGAGCGCCTCCAAACCGCCAACGGTGGCAAGGTACTCGTCAAATGGGACTGCATGCGCGAGCGCGAGGTCGCGGCGGCGCCGGTACTCGCCCAAGAGGTCGTCGGGCGCCCGTTCGGCACCGAGGAAGTGACCCTCGTCGTCGTAGTTCATCACTGCCACGATCTCGTCGTCGTACAGCCAGAAGTCCTCGGTGAGTTCTGCCAGGTCCGGGTGGGCGTCGCGGTCGGCGATGAAGGTCTCCGCGCCAGCAGCGTCGGTCTCGGGATAGCCGGACAGCTCGAACCGCAGATAGTCGGACAACGGATGGGACAGGACGTGGACGCGGTAGACGCGCCGGCCAGCGTCGGTGTGGTTGGCGATCCGCCGCAGCCAGGGGCTGGTCTCCACCGTTCGTGGCGGCCTCGGCCGACCCACGAGGAAGTCCGCGAATGCCTCGGCCTCCTGCGGCACGGTGTACCGGTCGAGCGTCTCCAGCCGGAACGCGGACTCGCAGATAGTGTCAAAGAGCCGGCCTACGTCCTCGAGCTTCACCGCCGCTCCTCCAGCCCTGGAGCGCCGGCGAGGTACATCGCGATGGGAATCTCGACCGCGTTCTCACCAGGGCCCACATTCAGCCGGGCCAGTTCCTCGGGACTGAGCTGACGGCCCGTGATCACGGCGGTCTTGCGGTCAGTGCAACGAACTGCCGGGCAGTCGTCGCCCTCCCCGCAAGGCCCTCCGATACGAGTGTGAACTCCATAGCAAGCCTCCTCGTAGTCGTGATATTCGTACGAATGGCAGTGTCCACACTTCCAGGCGCGCTGTCAACGAATCTTAGGCGAATCTTCTAGCGATTCACCGGCCGTGCTGGTTCAGCCAGTCGATGGTCTCCCGGAACAGCTCGGTCATCGTCTCGCCGTTGGTGAAGTTGTGGTCGGCGCCGTCGATCACCGCCAGTGCCTTGGGCTCGTTGGCGTGCGCGTAGTACTCACGCTGCCGGTCGAGCAGGCGGGTGTTGGCGCCGGCGGCGATCACCTTCACCGGCTTGCGCAGCCAGGAGATCAGCGCGTTCGAGTCGAGGTGCCGGTAAGAGCGCAGCATCTCCTCGCTGATCAGGATGTCACAGCTCCACTTGAGCCGATAGCAGCCCAAGGCTGGCTCCCACACGGTGTGCTCGTCCTCCAAGGTGTCCTTGTCCGGCCAGGCATCGGCATGCGTCGCGTCCCAGAGCACCACCGCGTCGAACGCCTGCGCCTTCGACGTCAGGATGGCGAGCCCTCCCAGGCTGTGGCCGATCACGGTGATCGGCC
Source organism: Egibacteraceae bacterium (assembly GCA_050743125.1). Lineage (GTDB taxonomy): Bacteria > Actinomycetota > Nitriliruptoria > Euzebyales > Egibacteraceae > JBOGEB01. Next base: position 14,153 of record JBOGEB010000020.1, on the reverse strand, counting down.
GGTCGGGCTGCTCGTCCTTCAACCCCTCGACCACCAGGTCGAGGTCGTCGGCATGGGTCTCGATCGTGCAGTCGAGCAGCTTCCGGGCGTCGTCCGCGCCGCCGTAGAGGTCGAAGCGGAAGCTGGAGAAGCCTGCCTGCTCCAGCGCTCGCGCGCCCAGGTAGTACTTGGTCGAGTTCTTGCCCGCCGTCAGGCAGTGCACGAGCACCGCCAGGGGCGCGCCGGGGACCTCCCGGAGCAGCCCGTAGATCCTCTTGTCGGTACCCGGAATGGGGATGACCTTCTCCGTTTCGGTCATGGCGCAACCTCCTCGAGGCTCATGGGCAAGGGAAGCACGGATCTGCCAGCCCTCGACGGTCTTCGTCGACTCAGCGCTCAGCCACCCAGTCTTGGTCGGCGTGGTCCCGGTCTACGACATCGACTTCCGCAGCGGCGTGGTCACCTTTCCTCCGCATCAGCAGGAAAGCCGCAGCTCAACTGCGTTGCCTGCCCGCCCGGGCGCTCAAGGCCTGGTGTCCCGCTAGGAACGGTCGCTCCGCGGGTTCGCAAACGCGTGCTCAGCGCGACGCCAGGCTCTCGGCGGCTCGTCTGGTTACCTCACAGCCGCTCCAGCAGGTGCTGGACGAACTGCTTGTTGTTGAGCGCACCTGGGCGGCGGGCACGAATCAGCTCGATCGCCTCTTCGGCGCCCATCCCGTTACGGACCAGCGCGGCGGCCACGAGCAGACCCGAACGGTTCATCCCGCCAGCGCAATGGATCAACACCCGCTTGCCCTCCCGCCACAGGTCAGCGACCAGATCGGCCAGCGCCACCAGTAGGGCGTGCTCAGGCACGGGCCCGTCCACGATCGGCCAGCGCACGTAGAGCCCCACGTCTTCCAGCAGCGGCTGGTCACCGTCCAGGTCGATGACCGCGTCCCACCATTCACCGGGCTGCGGATGCCCGGATTGCCACACCCCCTCGACGATCTCGGTGGCAGGCCAGGGCGACGCCCAAGTCTGCGGGCGATAATCCGGTGTCTCCACCTGTTAGCCTCTCCACGAGGATTCTCGCTGCGCCAAGCATCATTGCGTAGCGGCTGGCTCAGCGGAAGAGTTCAGGCCGATGATCGGGACATCAGCGCGTCAACCGCTGCAGATATCTGCCCATTGCCGGGGTTGACCGAATGGCTAGTGGAAGGATGCACCAGCGACCACCTTGGCGGTGGGGACGGAGAAGGGCGGCTGGCTGCTGCGCAGCGACGACCGCGTCGACTGGGATGTCGAGGGCCCGTTCTTCCCCGGCTGGAAAGTCACCGCCTTCGGCCGGGCCGAGGACGGCACGTACCTTGCGGGGACAGCCAGCGGGTGGTTCGGGCCGGCGGTGCACCGCAGCGCCGATCTCGAATCGTGGGAGCAGGTCACGGCCGGCCCCGGGTTCGGTGACAGCGGCCCGAGGCTGGAGCAGATCTGGACGTTCGCTTTACAGCCGGGAGGACGGCTGTTCTGTGGAGTCGCCGAGGCCGGGCTGTTCACCAGCGACGACCACGGCGTCACCTGGACGCCGGTCGAGGCGTTCAACGGCCACCCCACCCGGCACGCATGGCAGCCTGGGGCCGGCGGGATGTGCGCCCATCGGGTCCTGTTCGCCGGCGATCGCGTCTGGGTGGCGGCGTCCGCGATCGGGGTGTTCCGCTCCGACGACGGCAGCGCGACCTTCACGCCGCGCAACACGGGTGTCGATACGGTCCTCCCCTGCGACGAGCCCGGCATCGGGTACTGCGTGCACGCCCTGGTGGCCGACCCCGCGGACCCGGACACGATCTGGCGGCAGGACCACATGGGCGTGTACCGGACCGTTGACGGCGGCGACTGCTGGGAGCGCGTCGAGCGCGGCCTGCCCGCCGGTTTCGGCTTTCCGATCGTGCGTGACGACGCCAGCGGCGCGCTGTTCGTGTTCCCGCTGCACGCCGAGCACCGGCTCCCCATCGGCGGCCGGTTCGCGGCCTGGCGCTCCACCGACGGCGGAGACTCGTGGAGCCGGTCCGGCAAGGGCTGGCCGGCCGAGCCGACCTACACGGGCGTGCTGCGCGGGGCGTGCGCGACGGACGGCGACGGCGGCGTCTACCTCGGCAGCACCGGCGGGCAGGTGTGGGCCACCATCGACAGCGGCGACACCTGGCAGGTGCTGCCGGGCTGCTACCCGCGGATCGTCGCGCTTGCCCTCTGGGATTGTCCGGCCGTAGGCCGGACCTCTGGGTGAGGTGGGTGGGTCAGCCGTGGCGACCACGACCATCCGCCTGCCCCCGGTCCTGGAGCCGGCCGTTGGCGCGGTACGCGAGGTGACGGTGTCCGGCGCCACCGTGCAGGAGGCTCTCGCCGACCTGTGCGCGCAAGCTCCGACGCTCCAGGTCCGCCTGTTCGACGAGCAGGGTCGGCTGCGCCGCCATGTCCTCTGCGTCCACAACGGGCGCGCCACGCGCCTCACGGAGCCCGAACCGCTGACCGACGGCGACGAGCTGACCATACTCCCAGCGGTGTCCGGCGGGTAGCGGGCGGCGGCGGGCGGATGTGGCCAGGATTCGTCACGCATGCGTGACGAATCCTGGCCACATGGCATGCGAGGGCCCAGACTCCGAGCGGATGACGTCGAGGACGGTCGGCGCAGGCTGTCCCGTCTCGCCGACCATGACGACCGCAGCAAGGCGCACGACCGCGCGAGCGGCGTCGTCCTCGGTGCGCGCATGGACCACAGCCAAGGGCTGACCGGCCTCGACCCGATCGCCGGTCTCGACCCGCAACTCGACGCCGACAGCGGGGTCAACACGGTCGTCCTTGTGTGCCCGGCCCGCGCCCAGCTCGACCGTCAGCTCGCCCATCGCCCTCGCGGGCACCGACGTGACGACGCCAGCACGCGCAGCCCCCACCTCGCGGCGCACCGGCGCCTGCGGCAGGACGCCCTCGGGATCCTCGCAGACGCCCGGGTCACCGCCCTGAGCGAAGATCATCCGGGCGAGCGTCTCCAGCGCGGCCCCGCGCGCCCACAACGAGCGCAGCTCTTCCCGGACCGACGTCGCCTCAACGCCCCGCGCCGAGGCCAGCCCGAGCGTGGCGAGCTCCAGCGCGACGGCAGCCAGCCGCCCCTGAGGCGATTCGCGAAGCAGCCGCACGCACTCGGCGACCTCCAAGGCGGTGCCCACCGCCGTCCCCAACGGGGAATCCATCGCCGACACCATGGCGACGCAGCGCCGGCCCGCGTCCGCGCCGATCGCTACGCACAGCCGCGCCAGCGCTCGGGCTGCGTCGAACGACTCCATGAACGCTCCGTCGCCCGCCTTGACGTCGAGCACGATCGTCTCGGCCCCGCCGGCGAGCTTTTTCGACATCACGCTCGACGCGATGAGCGCAGCCGACTCGACGGTGCCGGTCACGTCGCGCAGCGCGTACAGCGCCCGGTCCGCCGGAACCAGCTGGTCGGTCTGGGCGGCGACCACGCAGCCGACGTCCCCGGCGATCCGGAGCAGCTCGTCCGGTGAAAGCATCGTTCGGAGCCCCGGGATGGACTCCAGCTTGTCGAGCGTGCCGCCCGAGTGCCCGAGCCCCCGCCCGGCCAGCTTCACGACCTGCGCGCCAGCGGCGGCCAACAGCGGCGCGACGAGCAGCGTCGTGGAGTCGCCGACGCCACCGGTCGAGTGCTTGTCGATCGTGGGTCCCCGCAGGCACGACAGGTCCAGTTGCTCGCCGCTGCCAGCCAGGATGGCAGTCAACGCCCGTGTCTCGGCCACACTGAACCCTCGCAGCACGCCGGCCATGAGCAGGGCCGCCATCTGGCCCTCCATCACCACGCCGTCGAGGTAACCCGAGACGAACCAGGCCAGCTCGTCGGCAGCCAGCTCGCCGCCGTCCCGCTTCCGCCCGATGAGGTCGACCGCCCGCGGCACCTACCGCTTGCTCGCGCACTTGACGCAGCGCACGGAGAGCGGCCGGGCCTCGAGCCGGGCCTCAGGGATCGGGGTTCCGCAGACGGCACAGACGCCGTACGTCCCTTGATCCATTCGCTGGAGCGCCTCCTCTACCGCTGCGAGCCGCTCACGAGCGTGCTGGATCAACGCGAGGGCCTCCGCACGCTCTGCGGTCGCCGCCGCGGAGTCGGCGAAGTTGTCGTCGATGCCTGCGATCCGCTCGACTCGCTCGCTGTGGGGATCGGCACCGTACGCCTTGAGCTCCTCGACCGTCGAGGACCACTCGACGTCAAGCTCCTTGCGCAGGCGCGTGAACAGCTCAGGCGTCATATCTACGTGCATTCCTCGCCTCCACTGTCAGGGGGACAACGGCCGCCAACTCGGATTCCGGCGGTGCCGCTTGCGCGCGCGGATGGGCTCGGTCGTAGACCGCCCGGAGGCGCGCGCGGCTGACCCGCGTGTACACCTGGGTCGTATTCACACTTGCATGTCCGAGAAGCTCCTGGACCACACGGACGTCCGCGCCGTTGTCGACCAAGTGGGTCGCGAAGGAGTGCCGCAGCGTGTGCGGCGACACCCGGTCGGCGAATCCGGCCCGCGCAGCGTGGCGCTTGATGATCTTCCAACCCCCCTGCCGGGTGAGGCGCCCTCCCCGGCGATTGCAGAACAGCGTGGACGAGCCCGGCGCAAGGACAGGCCGGCCTTGCGTCGTCCACGCCCCGAGCGCCCGGCAGGCGACCCGGCCGATCGGAACAACGCGCTCCTTCGAGCCCTTGCCCAGGCACCGCACGGTGCGCCGGACGAAGTCGACGTCGTCGATGTCGAGATCAACGAGCTCGCTGATCCTCAAGCCCGCCGCGTAGAGCAGCTCGAGCATCGCCCGGTCCCGCAAGCCCACGGGGTCGTCCCCGACGGGAGAGGCCAACAGCCGCTCGACCTGGTCCAGCGACAACGCCTTCGGCAGCGGCCGGGGGATCCGCGGCCCGATGACCTCAATGCTGGGATCGGCGTCCGCGAGCCCCTCGCGGAGCAGGAACCGGTGCAGTCCCCGGACCGCGACGAGGGTCCGCGAGATCGTCGAGATCGCGTACGGCTTCCCCCGGGCCGTCCGCAGCTCGCGGATCCACGTCACGAACCCGGTGAGGTCGTCTGGCTCGGCGTCCAACGGCCCGTCGATGCCCATCACGTCGAGATACGTCGCGTAGAGGGCGAGGTCGCGGCGGTAGGCGGCAAGGCTATGCGGTGACAGACCCCGCTCGACGCTGAGGTAGTCGAGGTAACGGTCGGCATGCCGGGGCAGAGACACGATTAACCTCGCACCTCCTCGTTCGTCGCCCAGCCTCGGCGGCGGCGGCCGGGCCGCGCCCTACCGGAAGAGCACGCTGTTCACGGATGCGTACTCCAGTCCGTGGGCCTCCGCGACCCCTCGGTTTGTCACGGTCCCGTCGATCACGTTAATGCCCTCGGCGAGGCCACGATCGCGGCGACACGCTCCGAGGATTCCTGCCTCACAGATGCGGACGACGTACGGAAGCGTCTGGTTAGTCAGCGCATACGTCGAGGTTCGCGGCACCGCCCCGGGCATGTTTCCCACGCAGTAATGTACCACACCGTCTTTGACATAAGTAGGGTCAATATGGGTCGTAACTCGGCTCGTTTCCGCGCAGCCGCCCTGGTCGATCGAAATGTCGACCAGCACCGACCCCGGCCGCATCGAGGCGACCATCTCCCGGGTGACGACCCTCGGTGCCCGGGCGCCGGGCACGAGCACCGCGCCGATGACCAGGTCAGCGCCCTGCACCACCTCCTCGAGGGTCAACCGGTTTGAGGTCAGCGTGACAATCCGGCCCTTATGGATCGAGTCGACGTAGCGGAGCTTGCCAACGTCCAGGTCGAGGATCGTGACGTTCGCCTCCATCCCGGCGGCGATCCACGCGGCGTTGCGCCCGGCGGTCCCGGCGCCGATCACGGCCACCTCGGCCGGTAGGACCCCGGAGACACCACCCATGAGCACGCCCCTGCCACCGCTCGGGCGCTCCAGGGCGCTCGCGCCCACGTGCGGCGCCATCCGGCCGGCGACCTCGCTCATCGGCGCGAGCAGTGGCAGGCCGCCGTCGTCACCGACGACCGTCTCGTACGCGACCGCAGTGCAGCCTGACGAGATCAGCGCCTTCGTGAGCGGATCGGCCGCAGCGAGGTGGAGGAACGTGAACAGCACAAGATCCTTACGCAGGTAGCCGAACTCCGCCTCGATCGGCTCCTTGACCTTGAGCAGGAGGTCGACCTCGTCCCAGATCTCCGCCGCCTCTTGGACTACCGCCGCGCCAGCGTGACGGTAGTCGTCGTCGCGGAGCGCCGAGCCCTCCCCGGCCCCCGCCTGCACGAGCACCTCATGTCCCGCGAGCGCCAGCTCCCGCACCCCGGCCGGCGTGATCGCGACGCGGTACTCGGACTCCTTGACCTCGGTGGGAACGCCAACCTTCACACGCGCCGCCTTCCACTCCCATCGCCCCATTGCGACGACAACGAGTGTAGGTTCAGCATTCCTCCGCGCGGGAGGGCTGAGGCCGCGTCAAGGGCGGGCGGGGAGGTCGACGCGATCAGCGCATACGGCGCGGGTTTCGCGGGATTGGCCCTTTGGGCAGCGGGAGGTCCTGACCGCCAAGGGCCTCCAGCCGCGTATGCAGCGGGCCGACGTCACGAGGCTTGAGCTTCCGGGGCAGCCGGTTGAGATGGACCTGCAGGCTGCGCAGCGGGACCTGGTCCTTCCCCTCGCCGACGCTCACCTCGTGGACCGGGACGTCGCCCGCCACCCGGGCGACCGTCCGGCGTTGCTGCTTCAGCAGCGCGGCCACCCTTGCCGGGGAGCCCTCGCCGACCAGCACGACCCCGGGCCGCCCCACGACGAGGTGGACGAGGTCCTTCTTCCGGGTCACGGCCATACCCAGGGTCATCTCCCAGGGGCCCCGCATCGTCTGGAGCACCGCCGCCGCCGCCCCCGGCTGGCCCTTGATCGCCTTGAACTGGACATCGGCCGCCCGCCGGCTGAACACGCCCAGCATCGCTGTCAGCGCGAGCAGCATCCCGAGCAGGACACCCCAGGCCACGCTGCTCGTGAAGTAGCCGATCAGCGAGCCGACGGTCAGGCCGATCACCGCAGCGACGGCCAGGTAGGGCACGAGTCTGGCGTCGGCCGCCCTCGTCGCGGTGAAGACCCGGCCGATCTGACGCAGCCGGTCGCGGATCATCGCCACCCTACTCATGGGCGCACCATTCCCTCTCGTGTGCTCATCGCCGTCAGCAACAAGCCGACGACGGTCTTCGCATCGGTCAACTCACCCCGCCAGATCATCGCAACCGCCTCGTCGAGCGGAAGGCAGACGATCTCGATCTCGGTCTCCTCGTGCTCGGCCTCGAAACCGTCGGGCGGGGAGGTCTCATGCAGGCCGGTGGCGAGGTAGACAAGCGTGGACTCGTTCGTCCACCCCGCCGAGTTGTGGAACTCGACGAGAAACTCCCACCGGTCGGCCGCCAGCCGGGCCTCCTCGGCCAGCTCGCGCCGCGCCGCCGCAGCGGGCTCCTCGCCCTCGACGTCGAGCTTTCCGGCAGGCACCTCGAGCGTCCGCTCCCCGATCGCGTGCCGGTACTGGCGGACGAGCGTGACCCGCCCCTGGTCGTCCAGTGGGACGACCGCGACGGCCCGGGTCTGCTCGACGATCTCACGCCGTGCGAGGCGCCCGTCGGGCATCCACACCTCGTCCACTCGTACGCGCGAGAACACCCCGTCATGGACCACGTGGCTCGACGCGACGATGTAGGAAGCCATCGATCGCAGCGTACGCTGCTCCCCGCACGCCTGAACAGGTTGAGCGCTCGCCGGGAGTCGGCAGACTGGTGTCCCTGAGGGAAAGGACAACTCGTGAGCGGTACCGGCTATGGCCGGCGCCAGGCGTGGGCGCTCGTACGGCGGGTAGCTGTCGCCGTGGTCGGCGGCACCATCACCGCAGCCGGGGTTGCGCTGTTGTTCATTCCAGGGCCAGGGCTGCTCGTCCTGCTGCTCGGGCTGGCGATCCTCGCCACCGAGTTCAGCTGGGCACGCCAGGTCCGCCAATGGGTCCAGCGCGAGGCGCGTTCGATCACCCAGCGCCTCAAGGCCAAACGGCGCCCCCCGTCACGGCAGCGGCGCTGAACCGGGGTGCAGCGGGTCCCGCACTGCGGACCAAAGGTGGCCGATCAGGAGCTGCAACGCGGATGGACAGTATGGCTGGTTGGCAGCCATGGTCAGCAGTTGAGTTCGGGCGAACACCACGAGCGCTGCACAACACCCGACCTCAGCTGGACCCGGCTAGAGCCGGGCGACGGCGGGCTCGGAAAGGCGGCCGGCCTGGGCGAGCATGCGCTCGCGGGCGGCGCGTACAAAGTCGCGGAACAGCGGGTGGGAACGATTGGGCCGCGACTTGAACTCGGGATGCGCCTGGGTGGCCACGAACCAGGGATGGTCGTCGAGCTCGACCATCTCGACGAGCCGCTCGTCCGGTGAGAGCCCGCTGAACACCATCCCCGCGGCGGCCAGTCTGGCTCGATAGCGGTTGCTGACCTCCCAGCGGTGACGGTGCCGCTCGTAGACGAACGGCTCGCCGTAGGCCGCCGCCGCGCGGGTGCCGGGGATGACCTTGCAGGGGTAAACGCCGAGGCGCATCGTGCCGCCGAGGTCACGGACGTCACGCTGGTCGGCCATCAGGTCGATGACCGGGTCGGGCGTCGAGGGCATGAACTCGGATGAGTGAGCCTCGCCCAGCCCCAACACATGCCGGGTGAACTCGACGACGGCGGTCTGCAGTCCCAGGCAGATGCCGAGGTAGGGAACGTCGTGCTCCCGGGCGAACCGAGCGGCGGCGATCTTGCCCTCGACCCCGCGGATGCCGAACCCGCCCGGCACGAGCACCCCGTGGCTGCTCGCGAGGGCACGCTGGGCGGCGCCAGGCGCTTGGAGGTTGTCGGCTGGGACCCACGCGATCCGAACCTCGACGCCGTGGTGGATGCCCGCGTGCGTGAGCGCCTCGCTGATCGAGAGGTACGCGTCGGGCAGCGAGACGTACTTGCCCACGACCGCGATCCGGACCGTACCCGACGGGTTCATCGCCCGGTGGACCATCGCGGTCCACTCGGCGAGGTCGGGCTCGACCGCCGGGTCAAGGCCGATCCGGCGGGCGACGAAGTCGTCGAGTCCCTCGTCACGGAGAACGAGGGGGACGGTGTAGAGGAGGTCCACGTCGTGCGCGCTCACAACGCCCTCGAGATCCACGTCGGAAAGGAGGGCGATCTTGCGCTTCAGGTCGAGCGGCAGCGGCCGGTCAGCCCGGCACACGACGGCGTCGGGCTGGATCCCGATCGACCGCAGCTCTCGCACCGAGTGCTGCGCCGGCTTGGTCTTGAGCTCACCCGTCGGGCCGATGAACGGCACGAGCGCACAGTGGACGTAGCAGATGTTCTCTCGCCCCACGTCGTAGCGCAGCTGGCGGATCGCCTCGAGGAACGGCAAACCCTCGATGTCCCCCACCGTGCCGCCGACCTCGGTGATCACGACGTCGACCTCGTCAGCCAGCGCGAGGATCCGGCTCTTGATCTCGTTGGTGATGTGCGGGATGACCTGGACGGTCTCGCCCATGTAGTCGCCCCGTCGCTCCTTCGCGATCACCGCCGAGTAGATCTGACCGGTCGAGACACTCGACACACGGTTGAGGTTCTCGTCGATGAACCGCTCGTAGTGGCCGAGGTCAAGGTCCGTCTCGCCGCCGTCCTCCGTGACGAACACCTCACCGTGCTGGAAGGGGTTCATCGTGCCGGGGTCGACGTTCACGTAGGGGTCGAGCTTCTGCATGGTGACCCGTAAGCCCCGGGCTTTGAGGAGACATCCCAGCGAGGAGGCGGTGATCCCCTTGCCGAGCGATGAGGACACGCCACCTGTTACCAGGACATGCTTCGCCACGCCAACCTCCCCGTCCCCGGCTTCCACGTCATGCCAGCGCTCAAGGGTCCTATACCAAGGCAGGGTCAGCGCTGGTCAGTACGTGGGGAAGATGACCGCCTGCACGGTCGTGCGCCACGGTAGCACTCGCACCCGCCCCCGCTCAACGATCCGCCCCCAAAGCCGCGCGGGCACGCAGATGCGAGGCGGGGCTACTGGCCACCTACCGGCTTCACCTCGATGTGGGTGTGCGGCAGGCGTTGGTGCGTGACGTAGTCGACCTGGCTGGTGAAGCCGAGCAGCCGGACGTCGCCCAGCGACGTCGTGCCAGCGACGACCTTGTCGCCCGCCGCGACCCGCGGCTGCAGGAGGTGGATGAGCACGACCTGGAGGCCGGGGTACCCCGCCGGCTCGATCGCGACCCGCCAGTCGAGCGTCCGGCCGTACAGCGGGTACTGGCGGACCTCGACGACCCGACCACTGACTGGGGCCGCAATGAGCGCGCCCTTGGGCACGACGATGTCCACCGCGCTGGTCGCGGGCCGCCCGCGCCCTCGGCTCGACAGGACCCAGTAGTTAGGACCGGCCTTGTCCTTACCGGGAGTGAACCCAGGGTTGTTGTTCTGGACCAGGTGGCCAGCCGGATACAGCCGCAGCGCCTCAGGCTTGCTCGCCTCGTGAAACGCCACGAGCCTCGGGCTGGGGTGCGGGAGCATCAGCCTCAAGCCCCGCACGACCGCGAACACAGGGTTCTGCCTCACGTCCTGCCGGACAAGGTCACCAGGGGAGCCATCGACTGCGTTGGAGAGCCCCCAACCCCTGGCCGGCAGCGCGGGACCAGTCGCGTCGGAGGCTGCCGACAGTACGGCGACCGTGGCGACGAAGCGGCTTTCGGCGGACACGGGGTCGGTCTGGGTGGTCGCCGCCGTCACGGCCCATCCGAGCGAAAACGCGGCGATCCAGAGCACGACCGCCACCGGACGCGGGAGGCGAGGGCTCCTCCAGGCGGAGGACACCTCTGCGCCACGAGCCTTCTGCAGCCCCCGGCTCGCGCTCACCCTGCTCCTCACCGCTCGGATGGAGGTCATCGCACGGACGGTGACATCGGGCACGGTCGTCTCAAACCTCTCGCTGCATCGGCCAAGCCGACAGGAATGGAGAATTCAGGGGATTCAAGCACATGAATCGGACACAAGGCCAGAACGGGACCCGCTTGCGGACTCCCAGCCGGACTTGACTATCCAGTCAGGACGACTGGCCTCGCGCCATCGACAGGAGCTCGGCGGCGTGGCCGGCTGCCTGGGCGCTGGACGGCGTGCCCGAGAGCATGCGCGACAACTCCCTGACCCGGGACCCGTCGTCCAACCGGGTCACCGCCGCGACGGTCCGCCCTCCGACCGCCCGCTTCTGGACGACGAAGTGCGCATCCGCGAATGCAGCGAGCTGCGCAAGGTGAGTGACGCAGAGCACCTGGCGGTCGCGAGCAAGGACGGCGAGCTTGCGCCCCACCGCGAGCGCGGTCGCCCCGCCGACGCCCGCGTCGATCTCGTCGAACACGAGCACCGTGGTGTCGTCAGCGCCGGCCAACGCAAGACGGATCGCCAGCGCGATGCGGCTGCGCTCCCCACCCGAGGCGGCCTTTGCGAGCGGCAGCGCCGGCTCGCCGGGGTTCGCGGCAAGGAGGAACCGCACCCGATCGCCGCCGTTCGGACCAGGCTCTGCCTCGTCGATGACGATCTCCATCCGGGCGCACGGCATGCCGAGGTCGGCAAGGTGGACGGCGACCGCCGCGGCGAGTTGCTCGCCGGCCTCCCGCCGCGCGCGGCGCAGGTCCCCAGCGGCGTCGTCGACCTCCGCTTCGAGCCGGGAGACCTCCGCCGCGAGCGCCGCGCTGCGGTCGTTGCCCCCGCGCAACGCGGCCACCCGGGCGCGTGCCTCGTCGGCATAGGCCACGACGGCGGCACTGTCCGGCCCGTACTTCCGCATCAGGCCGGCCAGGACCGCGCGGCGCTCGCGGAGCGCCTCGAGCTGGCGCGGGTCGAGTTCGACCGACTCAGCGTAGGTGGTCAGCTCAACTGCCAGGTCCTGGGCCTCGGCGGCCAGCCCCTCGACTCGCTCGCCGAGCGCGTCGAGCCCAGGGTCGAGGCGAGCGACCGCGCGTAACACAGCGACCGCTCCGCCGAGCGCGTCCCTGGCGCCACCGTCGCCGCTCACCGCCGCGCTCGCCTGGGCGGCTGCGTCGGCGAGGGTTTCCGCGTGCTCGAGCCGCGCGAGCTCAACCGCGAGGGCGTCCTCCTCCCCCGGCACCGGCTCGGCCGCGTCGATCTCCGCCAGCTCGAAGGCGAGCCGGTCCAGCTCGCGCGCCCGGTCCCGCGCCTCCGTGCGAAGCGACGCGAGCTCTGCGGCAGCCACCCGCCAGCGCTGGTAGAGATCCTGGTAGCGCTCTCGCGCTCCGGCGTGCGACGGCCCGGTGACCCGATCGAGCAGCTCCCGCTGGGTGGCGGGGTCGAGCAGCCGGGTCGAGTCGGTCTGCCCGTGGACCTCGACGGCCCCGCCGACCACGTCGGCCAGCGCCGCGACCGATGCGAGGCGCCCGCCGAGGCGGGCGCGGCTCCGTCCTCCCGCGACGAGCTCGCGCGAGGCGATCAGCTCCTCGTCACCGTCGGCGAGCCACTCGCGAGCCCCGGCCGGCACCGGGTGGAACCGGCCCTCGACGACCGCGACCTGCGCCCCTGCCCTGACCCGGTCGGCGTCCGCCCGGGCGCCGAGCAGCAGCTCGAGCGCCGACACGACGATCGTCTTGCCCGCCCCGGTCTCCCCCGTCAGGACGTTCAGGCCAGGGGCCAGGTGCAGCGTCACCTCATCGATGACGCCGACGTCCCGGATCAGCAGCTCCTCGAGCACGCGCGCATCATCGCACCACAGCGCTCCCCCGCAGAAGCTCCGTCCGCACGAGGTCGACGAGCGCCCGGATAAAGCAGCGGGCACCTGCGTCGTCCAGCTACTGGAGACCGAACTTGTCCCGCACGCGCTCGTAGAAGTCGAACGGACCCAGACGCACAAGCCGCACGGGCCGCTCCCCCCGGCCGACCCGCACCCGGCCACCCGACGGCACGGTGAGCGTCTCCCGCCCGTCGCACGTCACGACGCAGTCGTCATCCGCACGCGAGCAGCGCACCGAGAGCGTCTCGCACGGATCGACGACCAGCGTGCGGGAGAACAACGAGTGCGGCGCCACCGGCACGAGGAGGATCGCGTCCACGCGAGGTGACAGGATCGGCCCGCCAGCGCTGAACGCGTACGCGGTCGATCCGGTCGGGGTCGCGCAGATCATCGCGTCGGCGGGGATGTGCGCAAACGTCACTTGGCCGACGCGGACCTCGAACACGACGAGCCGCTGGGGAACGGCCCGCTCGACTGAAACCTCATTCAGCGCCCAGCTCGTCGCCATCAGGATGCCGTCCGCGTCACGCACCTGGACGGTCAGCGTCATCCGCTCCTCGACGTCGTACTCGCCCGTGACGATGCGCCGAACCGCGGCCGGAAGGTCCGATGCCTCGACCTCGCTCAAAAACCCGAGCCGCCCCAGGTTGACGCCGAGCAGGGGGGCACCGCAGTCCCGGGAGAGGTAGGCGGCCCGGAGGAATGTGCCGTCGCCGCCCAGCGAAAGGACGACGTCAACGCCCTCCCCGAAGGCACTGCCCGCCCGGAGGTCGACCCCCTCGTGCGTCCAGCCGTCGCCCGTGCACCCGACGACGTCGATGCCCCCGTCGAGCAGCTGCGCGGCGGCTTGGTGTGCCCCCCGGATCGCCTCTGGCCGCCCCCCGTGGACCACGAGGCCGACGGCTTTCGCCTCTGAGAGCGTGGGTCGAAACCGAGCCAGAGTGGACGACCTGGGCGGGTTTCCCTGGTCCTCCTCGGGTGCGGAGCGGTGAGACGCCCCGGTGAGCCCTCGTCGGCGACTCCCCGACACCGTCCTCCGGAGTTTCGACACATGTTCTGTGAGCGTGGGTCGAAACCGAGCCAGAGTGGACGACCTGGGCGGGTTTCCCTGGTCATCCTTAGGACGTGTTTGAGAATCGCGGCCTTGCCCCGTGGGCGAAGCGAAGCGGAGCGCGGTTTCGGCGGCCCTTGCCGCTGAAACCGCCTCAGATATAACAAAACCAGACGACGATCGCCTGACAACAGGGTCGCGTCGCGTCGGGTGGAGCGACCTAAAAGGCTCTTCGCGAGCGGAACCCGAC
>JBOGEB010000019.1:10605-34332 GCA_050743125.1 Egibacteraceae bacterium | reverse complement strand
GCTGGTCGTCGTCGGCCAGTGGACCGCCGAGCTGGCCCAAGCGCTGCAGCTCGCGCTGGGCGGCGACATCTACGACTTCGCCACGCGCCTGGGCGCAGGGTGGCGCACCGTCGCCGACTGGAACGCCCCTGCGATCATCCCGAAATGGAGGATGCAGCACGCGCTGAACGACGCCCTGCGGCGAGCGACCGACGAGCAGAAGATCAAGTTCGCGCTGCTCACACAAGGCGACCCCCACGTGTGGGTGGCAAACTCGGTAGGGCTGCAACCGAACGGAGCCGGCACGCACCGCAGACACGCCACCAAGACCGGGCTGGCCGCCGTCTTCGCGCCGCTGGCCGAGGCGCTGGAGCGCATCGCCGCAGCCGCCGCCAACCCGGCCGCGCGGGTGGACGCCCGGCTGGTCGCCGACCACGAGGACGTCGCCGACGCGCTCGCGGTCCTGTACCGGACCAAGCGCCCCGACGCGCTCGTCGATCAGGTCATGCTCCACGCCGACGTGCTCGACCGGCTGCTGGACCGCCCGATGGCAGACTCGGACCGCCGCCGGCTGGAGGCGGTCGCCGTCGGCCAGTGCGCGCAGGCCGGCCTGCTCGCCTTTATGAGCACCGACTACGCGACCGCCCGCCGGTACTTCGCGCTCGCCCGGAGCTTGGCCCACGACAGCGGCGACGCCACGCTGCGCGCGCAGGCGTTGGCGGTCGCCAGCACCCTGCACTCGCCGATCCGGACCAGCGGCCGCAGGGGCGACAGCCGCCGCGCCGCCCGCTTGCTGCGGCAGGCGGTGCACCATGACGGCGCGCACGCCTGGATGCACTCCTGGTTGGCGAACGAGCTGGCCTTCGCGCACGACGAGCGCGGCTACTTCCAGGCCGTCGAGGCCACCGAGCGGCTGTCCGGACGGGCCGGCCACACCGACGGCCGCGGATTCTTCGCGGGCCTCGTTTCAGCCGTGCCCGAGGTGGTGAGCGCGGAAATCGGAGTGGGCCTGGTGCTGCTCGGCCGCGCCGGCGAAGGCGTCGACCTCCTGCGCCCGGCCCTGGCGCTGCCGTGGCCGCGGGTGCAGGTGGCAATGCTCGGTCACAACGCCACCGCACGGGTGCTGCAGGACGAGCCCGAACAGACCTGCGCCGACCTGCACCGCGCGCTCGACCTCACCGCGGCCGCCGGCTACACCCTCGGCGTCGAGCGCGTCCTCGGCGTCCGCGACCGGTTCCCCGACCCGTGGGCCGACCTGTCCTGCGTGCGCAAGCTCGACCAGCGCCTCCGCCGCGCCACCTGACCCCCGTCAGCCAGCGCTCAGCGCTGCCTAGCCCTCGTCCCAGACGGCCAGGGGGAGGTTTTCGAGGATGGTCGTGTCGGCGGTGAGGAGGCTGGCGCCTTCGGCGATGGCTTGCGCCGCGATGATGCGGTCGAAGGGGTCGCGGGTCCAGCGCAGGCCGCGCGCCTCCTGGACTACCGACGAAAGGGGACGGCCGATACCACCAATTCCAGGGCAGGGACGAGTTCGCCGAGTACGTCCTGTGGCGGGGCGGCGACCTTCCCGATCTCGAAAAGGTACGCGAGCTCCAGCTCCACGATGGGTGAGATCGCGAGCTGCTCGAACTCGATGCGCTGCTGGGCACCCACGGGAATCCGGTCTCGTTGCCTGCCGAACAACCAGACGAGCACGTGGGTGTCGAGGTGCATCACGGTTTCCACTCTCCCGACCAGTCCATGTGCACGACCTCGTCGGGGTCGCCGACGATGAAATCCGGGCGCCCAACGACGCGATCCAGCTTCGAGCGCGTTTCGGCCGGCACGATCCGAAGCACCTTGCCCCTGCGCTCGATTTCTAACGGGATGCCGGTCTCGAGCACCTGATCGAGCAGCCGATAGATGTCCTGGCGCAACTGTGAGGCACTGACCGCCATGATCACCTCCTCGTACGTACGACTTAAGCTTAAATCGTACGCCCGTTGACGCCCAGTGAGTCAGCGCAGGCGGGCGGCGAGGAGGGCGATGTCGTCAGCCTTCTCCGCGGCGACCATCGCGCAGATGAGGTGCTCGCAGAGACGGTCGAGGCTCGGCTCGGTCGGGTCGATGACCTGAGCCAGGCGAGCGAGGCCATCGTCGAGGGAACGTGACCGCTCCTCGACAAGCCCGTCCGTGTAGAGCAGCAGCAGCGAGCCGGGATCGAGGCCGAGCACCGACGATACATACGGCTCATCCGCAAAGGCCCCGAGCGGAAGGTTGGGGTCGAGGTCGAGGTAGCGGGGGGCGTCACCTGGAGAAACGACCAGCGGCGGGGGATGTCCTGCGCTGACCAGCTCGAGACGCTGGCTGGCCAAGTCGAGGACCGCGTACACGGCGGTCGCCATCAACGACCCGCTCATGTCCCGCACGAGCCGGTCCAGGCTGCCCATCAGATCAGCGGGTTCCAGTCCGTGGATGGCGTAGGCGCGGATGGCGGTCTGGAGCTGCCCCATGACCGCCGCAGCCCGAATGCCTCGACCCACGACGTCACCGACGGCGAGCGCCACACGGTGGTCGTCGAGCGGGAACACGTCGTACCAGTCTCCACCGACCTGGGTGCCGCGACTTCCCGGCTGGTATGCAGCCGCCAGGTCCAACCCGAAAATCCTCGGCAGCGCGGCCGGCAACAGGCTGCGCTGGAGGGTCTCGGCGATGTCGCGCTCATGCTCGTAACGCTCGGCGTTCTCGATCGCTACCGCGGCGAGCTGGGCGAGCTGGAGGAGGACCACCTCGTCGCTCTCAGTGAAGTCACCCTCCACCTTGTCGGTGACCTGGATAAGGCCGAGCGTCCGACCGGCCCGCCCGATCAGGGGCGCGGCCAGCCAGCCTTCGAGCATCGGGTTGCCGGGCGCGACGTCGAACACGCCCCGCGAGACGAGGATTGCCTGGATCTCCTTTTTCGTCATGCGCACCGGCTTGTGACGCTCGAGGACCAAGCGGTAGATCGCCGGTGCATCACCGCCGTCGGGGATGATGACCGTGTCAGCCTCGCGGGCACCGATGACCTCACTCGCGCTGGCGTTGATGACGCGGAGAATCTCGTCCAGCGACAGGGTCGAGTTGATGACGACCGCAGCGTCGGCGAGCTTGCGCAGGTTCCGAGCCTCGGCCTCGTAGTGCTGGTCGAGACGCAGTGCGAGGATCTCGCTCTGCTGCCGCAAGAGCCGCGTCTTCTGATACAGCTCGATGAAGACCCGCACCTTCGCGCGGAGAAGCCGGGGATCGAACGGCTTCGTGATGTAATCGACCGCGCCAGTAGAGAAACCCTCGACCACCTGGGCAGCATCAGCGCTATAGGCGGTGAGGAAGATGATCGGGATATCCCGGGTGCGGTCTCGCTCCTTTGCTCGAGTCGCGGTCTCGAAGCCGTCCATCCCGGGCATCCGCACATCGAGCAGGATCAGGGCCACGTCCTCGGTCAGCAGATGCTTGAGCGCTTCCTCGCCGGAATTGGCCCGCAGCAACCGGTGACCGAGCGGCTCCAGGACCGCCTCCAAAGCAAGCAGGTTCTCCGGCCGGTCATCGACGAGGAGGATCGTCGCCTGCACGTCCTCGAATGCGCTCACCGGGGACACCGCTACGCGACCCTCCGGTAGAGCTTCTCTCGACAGTCGAGCTCCTCGTACGCGTCGGCGTGGCGGGTGAAGCGAATCGCTTCTCCCTGGCCCAGAGCGAGCAGGCCGAAGCGCACCAGGCTCCGGTAGAAGAGGTTGTGGACCCTGTCCTGCAAGCTGGGGCCGAAATAGATCATCACGTTCCGGCAGACGATGAGGTGGAACTGGTTGAACGAGCCGTCACAGGCGAGGTTGTGCTGAGCGCACACCACGTGGTCCGCCAACGTGGGGTCGAACCGGGCCTGGCTGCCACAGACCCTGTAGTAGTCGGAGAACGAGGTGCGCCCGCCGGCCCGAAAGGTCGGGTCCCGGAACATGGAGGTGACGGTGACCGACAGGTCGACCAAGAGCCGCTGCATGCAGTCGGGGCCGTGCAGCACGCGCTCCTGGAGGCCGGAGACGGTCTCGAGCCCCTCCTCGAGCATCCGCCGCCAGACCCTGCGGCGGATCGGGGCGCGGGCGTACTGACGGAAGTCATACCCGTAGTGCTGGTAGATCGCCTCCAACAGCAGAGTGAGCTCGAGGTCGTCGAGGTCGCTCGACAACCCCCTGACGGTCATTGGGAGATCCATACCCGCATGAGCGAAAGCAGCTGGTCGACATCGACGGGCTTGGCGATGTAGTCGGAGGCGCCCGCCGCGATGCTCTGCTCCCGGTCCCCTTTCATCGCCTTGGCCGTCAACGCGATGATCGGCAGCTTGCGCAAGCGCGTGATCTTCCGGATCGCGGCCATGGCCTCGTAGCCGTCCATCTCCGGCATCATGATGTCCATCAGGACGAGCGCGATGTCCGGGTTCTGCTCGAGGGCCGCGACCCCGTCTCTGCCGTTCTCCGCGAACAGCACCGTCATGCCCTGGCGCTCCAGAACGCTCGTCAACGCGAAGACATTGCGGACATCGTCATCGACGATCAAGACCCGCTTCCCCGTAAGGGCACCTGGGCCGGCGTGGAGCTGCTTGAGCATGAGGCGCTGGTCCTCGCGCAGCTCGCTTCCCGCCTGGTGGAGGAACAGCGTGACCTCCTCCAACAGGCGGTCGGGTGAGCGGGCGTCCTTGACGATGATCGTCTCCGCGTACTTCGCCAGGCGCGTCTCCTCCCGCCGGGTCAGCTCCTTGCCGGTATAGACGATGACGGGGATCGTGCGAAAGCCCTCGTCGGCCTTGATGCCCTCCAGCAGCGCGAACCCGCTCGTCTTCGGCAGTTTCAGGTCCAAGACGATGCAGTCGACGCGCCCCTCCGCCAGGACAGCCTCCGCCTCCTCGCTCGAGCCGACCGCGATGACCTCGACCTGCGGGCCGCCGAGCAGCGCGGCGATGGCGGTCCGCTCGATCTCGTCGTCCTCCACGACCAGCAATCGACGGTGGCCGTCCTCCAGATAGGTGGCCAGGGCGTCGATCGCCCGGGCCAGCGCGTCGCGCCCCGCAGGCATGGGGGTGAAGCCGAACGCGCCCAAGCGCAGGGCCTGTTGCCGGGTGTCGGCGGATGCCAGCACGTGGACCGGGACATGGCGTAACTCCACGTCCTGCTTGAGGTGGGCGAGCAGCGCGCCCCCGTCCGTGTAGGGCAGCTGCGTGTCGAGCAGGATCCCGTCGGGGCGATATTCGCGCGCCAGCGCGAGGGCGGCCCCTCCGCGTGCGGTCGCGATGACTTTGAAGCCGCGCTCCCGGCCGAGTTGCATTCCGGTCCGGGCGGCCTCCTCGTCGCTGGAGACCATGAGCAGGGTGCGGTCGCCGTCGCGGATCGCGCCCCGGTCATCGGTGACCTGGGGCGCCGGCGCTGGGGCTGCCAGCTCTCCCTCGTCCTCTCGGCCGTCGGAGCCAGGCACCGATGCGTAGGAGGCTGGCAGGTAGAGGATGAAGGTGCTGCCTTCGCCCACCGTGCTCGTGGCCCGCAGCTCGCCGTCCAGCAGGCGGGTGATCTCCCGGCTGATGGACAGCCCCAGCCCCGAGCCGCCGTACCGGCGGCTCGTCGTCCCGTCCGCCTGCTGGAAGGCCTCGAACACCTCCGCCAGCTTGTCCTGCGGGATGCCGACGCCCGTGTCCGTGACCCCGAACACGACCACCTGCTCGGCCTGGACGAGCGCCGGGTTCGCGAAGCGAACGTCGTCCGGCACCACCTCGACGAACAGGCTCACGGAGCCCCGCTCGGTGAACTTGAAGGCGTTGGAGAGGAGGTTCCGCAGCACCTGGAGCAGGCGCTGCTCGTCGGTGACGATCACCTCTGGCGTGCCGGGACGAAGCTCGACGGTGAAGTCGAGGTCGCGCTCGCCGGCCACCGGCCGGAAGCTCTCCTCGACGCTGGCGCAGACGTCGGCGAGGCGGACGTTGGCGGGGACGATCGCCATTCGGCCGGCCTCGATCTTGGCCAGGTCGAGGATGTCGTTGATCAGCTCGAGCAGGTCGTGGCCGGCGGTCTGGATGGTCTGGGCGAACTCGACCTGGCGCTCGGTGAGGTTGGCCTCCTGGTTGTCCGCGAGGAGCTTGGCCAAGATCAACAGGCTGTTCAGCGGCGTGCGCAGCTCGTGCGACATGTTGGCGAGGAACTCCGACTTGTACTTGGAGCTCAACGCGAGCTGCTCCGCCTTCTCCTCGAGGCCCAGGCGCGCCATCTCGATCTCGCGGTTCTTGACCTCGATGTTGCGGTTCTGCTCGGCGAGCAGGCGGGCCTTGTCCTCCAGCTCGGAGTTCGTCTGCTGCAGCTCCTCCTGCTGCTGCTGGAGCAGCTCCTCCGAGGCTTTCAGCGACGACGCCTGAGACTCCAGCTCGGCGTTGGACCGACGCAGCTCCTCCTGTTGGGCTTGCAGCTCCTCCGCGAGCCGCTGGGACTCCGCCAGCAGCTCCTCGGTCCTGGTGTTCGCGATGATCGTGGACAGCACGACGCCGATCGTGTCGATGACCTGCTCCAGGAACGTCTGGTTGACCTCGCTGAAGGGCCGCAGCGACCCCAGCTCGATGACGCCGAGCACCTCCTCCTCGAACAGGATCGGCAGGACGACAAGGTTGACCGGGGTGGCCTCGCCGAGCCCGGAGCTGATCCTGACGTAGTCGGCCGGCGCCTCGGTGACGAGGATGGGCGCTTTCTCCAGCGCGGCCTGACCCACGAGCGACTCGCCGAAGGCGAAGCGGTTGGCGACGTTCTTGCGCGCCTTGTAGCCGTAGCTTGCGATGAGCCGCAGCTCGGGCTCGACCTCGCCGTCCATCTTGAGAAAGAACGCCCCGTGCTGGGCGGAGACGGTCGGCGTGAGCTCGGACATGATGAGCCGGGAGACAGTCGCGAGGTCGCGCTGGCCCTGCATCAGGCCGGAGATGCGGGCCAGGTTGGACTTGAGCCAGTCCTGCTCGGTGTTCCGGCGGGTCGTCTCGGCCAGGTTGGCGATCATCTGGTTGATGTGGTCCTTGAGCTCGGCCACCTCGCCCTGGGCCTCCACGGCGATCGACCGGGTGAGGTCCCCCTGGGTCACCGCCGTCGCCACCTCGGTGATCGCCCGCACCTGGGCGGTCAGCGAGTCGGCCATGATGTTCACGCTGTCGGTCAGGTCCCTCCACGTCCCCGACACACCCCGCACCCGGGCCTGACCGCCGAGCCGGCCCTCCGTGCCGACCTCCCGCGCGACCCTCGTGACCTCGTCGGCGAACGACGACAGCTGATCGACCATCGTGTTGATCGTGTTCTTCAGCTCGAGCATCTCGCCGCGGACGTCGACCGAGATCTTCTTCGACACGTCGCCGTTCGCCACCGCCGTCGTGACCCGCGCGATGTCGCGCACCTGAGCGGTCAGCGAGTCGGCCATCGAGTTGACGCTGTCGGTCAGGTCCTTCCACGTCCCCGACACACCCCGCACCCGGGCCTGACCGCCGAGCCGGCCCTCCGTGCCGACCTCCCGCGCGACCCTCGTGACCTCGTCGGCGAACGACGAGAGCCGGTCGACCATCGTGTTGATCGTGTTCTTCAGCTCGAGCATCTCGCCGCGGACGTCGACCGTGATCTTCTTCGACAGGTCGCCGTTCGCCACCGCCGTCGTCACCTGGGCGATGTCGCGCACCTGAGCGGTCAGCGAGTCGGCCATCGAGTTGACGCTGTCGGTCAGGTCCTTCCACGTCCCCGACACACCCCGCACCTGCGCCTGACCGCCGAGCCGGCCCTCCGTGCCGACCTCCCGCGCCATCCTGGTGACCTCGTCGGCGAAGGACGACAGCTGATCGACCATCGTGTTGATCGTGTCTTTCAGCTGGAGCATCTCGCCGCGGATATCGACGGTGATCTTCTGCGTGAGGTCGCCGTTCGCCACCGCCGTCGTCACCTGGGCGATGTTGCGGACCTGGCCGGTCAGATTCGACGCCATGAAATTCACGCTGTCGGTCAGGTCCTTCCACGTCCCCGACACGTTCGGGACCTCCGCCTGACCGCCCAGTCGTCCCTCGGTCCCCACCTCGCGGGCGACGCGCGTGACCTCGTCCGCGAACGCCCGCAGCGTGTCGGTCATCGAGTTGATCGTGTCAGCCAAGACCGCCACCTCGCCCTTGGCCTCGACGGTGATCTTCTGGCTCAGGTCGCCGCGGGCCACGGCGGTCGCCACCTGGGCGATGTTCCGCACCTGGCTCGTCAGGTTCGACGCCATGGAGTTGACGCTCTGGGTCAGCTGCCGCCAGGTGCCGCTGACGCCCTCGACCTCGGCCTGGCCGCCGAGGATGCCCTCCGTGCCGACCTCCCGCGCCACCCTCGTCACCTCGGCGGCGAACGACGAGAGCTGGTCGACCATCGTGTTGATCGTGCCCTTGAGCTCGGCCATCTCGCCCTGGACGTCGACCGTGATCGTCTGGGTCAGGTCGCCCTTCGCGACGGCGGTCGTGACCTGGGCGATGTTGCGCACCTGGCTCGTCAGGTTCGACGCCATGAAGTTGACGTTGTCGGTCAGGTCCTTCCATGTCCCCGACACGCCCTGCACCTCGGCCTGGCCACCGAGCTTGCCCTCCGTGCCGACCTCCCGCGCCACCCTCGTCACCTCGGCGGCGAACGAGGACAGCTGATCCACCATCGTGTTGATCGTGCCCTTGAGCTGGAGCATCTCGCCGCGGACGTCCACGCTGATCTTCTGCGTCAGGTCGCCGTTGGCCACCGCCGTCGTCACCTGGGCGATGTCGCGCACCTGGGCGGTGAGCGAGTCGGCCATCGAGTTCACGCTGTCGGTCAGGTCCTTCCAGGTGCCGGCCACACCCTCGACGCGCGCCTGGCCACCGAGCTTGCCCTCGGTGCCGACCTCACGGGCGACGCGCGTGACCTCGTCGGCGAACGCGCGCAGCGTGTCGGTCATCGAGTTGATCGTGTCGGCGAGGGTGGCCACCTCACCCTTGGCCGCAACGGTGATCTTCTGGCCGAGGTCGCCCCGCGCGACCGCGGTCGTGACCTGGGCGATGTTCCGCACCTGATCGGTCAGGTTCGACGCCATCGAGTTCACGTTCTCGGTGAGGTCACGCCAGGTCCCGCTCACCCCCTTCACCTCGGCCTGACCGCCGAGCTTGCCCTCCGTGCCCACCTCGCGCGCCACCCTCGTCACCTCGTCGGCGAACGACGACAGCTGATCCACCATTGTGTTGATCGTGCCCTTGAGCTGGAGCATCTCGCCGCGGACGTCGACGCTGATCTTCTGCGTCAGGTCGCCGTTCGCCACCGCCGTCGTCACCTGGGCGATGTCGCGCACCTGGCTCGTCAGGTTCGAGGCCATGGAGTTGACGCTGTCGGTCAGGTCCTTCCACGTCCCCGACACGCCCTCGACCTGCGCCTGGCCACCGAGCCTGCCCTCCGTGCCGACCTCCCGCGCCACCCTGGTGACCTCGTCCGCGAACGCGCGCAGCGTGTCGGTCATCGAGTTGATCGTCTCGGCCAGGACCGCCACCTCGCCCTTGGCCTCGACGGTGATCTTCTGGCCGAGGTCACCCCGCGCCACGGCCGTCGCGACCTGGGCGATGTTGCGCACCTGCGTGGTGAGGTTCGACGCCATGAGGTTGACGTTGTCGGTGAGCGCCTTCCACGTGCCGGCCACGCCCTCGACCTCGGCCTGGCCGCCGAGCTTGCCCTCCGTGCCGACCTCGCGCGCCACCCTGGTGACCTCGTCCGCGAACGCGCGCAGCGTGTCGGTCATCGAGTTGATCGTCTCGGCCAGGACCGCCACCTCGCCCTTGGCCTCGACGGTGATCTTCTGGTCCAGGTCACCCCGCGCGACCGCCGTCGCCACCTGCGCGATGTTCCGCACCTGGCTGGTCAGGTTCGACGCCATGGAGTTGACGCTGTCGGTCAGGTCCTTCCATGTGCCCGACACGCCCTTGACCTTGGCCTGGCCGCCGAGGATGCCCTCGGTGCCGACCTCCCGCGCGACCCGGGTCACCTCGTCCGCGAAGGACGAGAGCTGGTCGACCATCGTGTTGATGGTCTCCTTGAGCTGGGCCACCTCCCCGCGGGCCTCGACGGTGATCTTCTGGCTGAGATCGCCCTTGGCCACCGCGGTCGTGACCTGCGCGATGCTCCGCACCTGGCTGGTCAGGTTCGACGCCATCGAGTTGACGTTGTCGGTCAGGTCCTTCCACGTACCCGACACACCCCGCACCTTGGCCTGGCCGCCCAGCTTGCCGTCGGTGCCGACCTCGCGGGCGACCCGGCTGACCTCGACCGAGAATGCGCTGAGCTGGTGGACCATCGCGTTGACGGTCTTGCCGATGCGGAGGAACTCGCCCTTGACGGGCTGGCCCTGGATCTTCAACGCCATCTGCTGGGTCAGGTCGCCCGCAGCCACCGCCTCGATCACCCTGGCTATCTCGGTGGTCGGGCGGGAGAGGTCCTCGACCAGGCGGTTCACCGAGGCCGCGGTGTCGGCCCACGCGCCGCGGGCGTCCAGCGAGAAACGCTCCTCCATGCGCCCCTCGCGGCCGACAAGCCGGCCTACCCTGGACAGCTCCCTGTTGACCTTCCCGTTGAGCTCGACCACGTCGTTGAAGGCGCCCCCGATCTGGGCGAGCAGACTGTCCCGGCCCTGCGGGAGGCGGGCGGAAAAATCCCCGTCTTTGGCGGCTCGCAGCGCGCGCAGCAGCTCGCGAAGGTCGGCCTCGTCGACCAGCACTTGGCCGTCGCTCGTCGGCTTCGCGGTCGCGGTGATCCCGAGTTTGGCCGCCGCCATAGTCATGTCCTCCCAGATGACGGGGATGGCTTGACGCCGCCTTCCCCGATCGGGGAGCCATGAGGTCGGCGCGACCGCCAACGAGAATGTACTACGCGTCCAGGAACCGAGGGAACCCGCGCGGCTCGGGAGCTTGCGTGCCGTGCGTGCACCACTCGCGCCCTGCGTGCTCCGTGTCGGTGCTCGATTGTAGGCAATGCACTACGCTTGTGGCATGACCGATGTGCCTTCTCGCGAACTCCGCAACAATGCCAGTGGGCTCCTCCGGCGCGTCGAAGGCGGTGAACGACTCCGGGTGACGGTCAATGGTCGCCCCGTCGCCGAGCTTGGCCCCCTTCCGTCTCGTGCCCGCACCATGCGCTGGGAAGCGTTCGCCGCCGCCCGCGCCCGCCAGGCGCCCGATCCGGGACTGGCCGAAGACCTGGCCGAGGCGCTGCCTGACACCACCGACGACGTCGATCCGCGTTGATCGCCCTCGCGGACACCTCCCTGTTCATCGCGCGCGAGCAATCCCGCCCGTTGACTGCACCGCCTCCCGATGAAATCGCGGTCTCGATCGTGACCGTTGCACAGTTGCGGCTGGGCGTCCTCATGGCGGCGGATCCGAGCAGCCGCGCGACACGCATGGCCATGCTGCGGCTTGCGGAGTCCCTGGAGCCGTTGGCGGTCGACGATGGGGTCGCTGACGCCTGGGCGCGGCTCGTCGCGGAGCTCCGCGGCAAGGGCGCGCGTATGCCGCTCAACGACTCCTGGGTCGCCGCGACAGCGCTGGCCCACGGTCTCCCGGTCGCCACCCAGGACCGTGACTACGACGTAGTGGAGAGCTTGGCGGTCATCCGCCTGTAGGCAGGCTTCCGCTCAGACAAGATTTCCCGAGCCGGGAACTTCCCGGCCGCCCGGTGACACCCTTTATCTTCGACAGCGATGAGCGACGGCGACCTCGAGAGCGCGGCACGACGCGCCGCGCGCGGCGACGCGGAGGCGTTCGCCACGCTCTGCCGTGCGCTGCAGGACGACATCTGGCGCTACTGCTACGCCCTTACGGCGGATCGCGAGCTGGCCTTCGAGGCGGCGCAAGAAACGTTCCTGCGGGCGGTGACGGCGATCCGTCGGTTTCGCGGCGACGCGCCGGTGCGGGTGTGGCTGCTCGTGCTGGCCCGCCGGTCGGTGGCCGAGCTGCGCCGCCGGGACCGGCGCCAGCCAACGCCGATAGGCGCGTCGGTGGAGCCGGTGACGGGTGATCGGAGTGGCGAGGTCGAGGTCAACCTGTTGGTCGGCAGCCTCGAGGAGGCTCGGCGCCAGGCGTTCGTGCTGACCCAGATGCTCGGGCTGTCGTACGAGCAGGCCGCGAGGGTCGCCGGCGTCCCGGTCGGCACGATCCGGTCACGGGTGTTCCGTGCCCGCTGCGAGCTGGTCTGCCTGTTGTCCGACATCGAAACACCCGCTCAGGAGGACCGCCATGGACCCCCTTGACGTGCGCTGCCCGACGGCGCGCCGGTGGCTCTCGGCGCTCCGTGACGGCGAGGCCGGCGAGCACCCCGAGCTTCACGCCCACGTGGAGTCCTGCGTCGAATGCCAGCGATGGGACGCGACCGCGGATGCGTTGACCCGCCGCGTGCGGGTCCACTGCGCCGGCAGCCCCGACGTCGCCGCCGCGGCCGTCAGGGCGTTCCAGACCGAGCAGCGACCGCGGTCGCTCGCCGGCTACGCCCGCTGTGCCCTCGGGGTGGCGGGCGTCGCGGGGCTCGTCCTGGCGGCGTTCGGCCTGGTGGCCTCCCAGGGCGTCGCGGTGGATCCTGGACTGCACCTCGGCCATGACCTGTACTCGTTCGAGACGGCGCTCGCGCTCGGCTTCCTGCTGACCGCCTTCCGTCCGGACTACGGTCGTGGCCTGCTGCCGGTGACGGCGACCGCGGCGCTGCTCACGGTGCTGCCGTCGGTGGCGTACGTGGCAGCCGACCATCGAGACCTCCTCCAAGAGGTGTCGCACGTCCCGATGCTGATCGGCCTGCTGGGGCTCCTGCTGCTGCTGTTGGACGGGCACCGCCGCGTTGCCACCACACGGCGGGCGCCAGCGTGAGGCCCCGCCGGCTCGCCGCCCGGGTGTCCGTGGCGGCGGCGTTTCTCTTCGCGCTGCTCGCGCTCGCGGCCCCCAGCGCGTGGGCGCACGCGCAGCTCGAGACGACCACCCCGGCCGACGGGGAGACGGTCCAGGCCTCACCCGACCAGGTCGTGTTGCGGTTCAGCGAGGGTGTCAGCCCGCCGCCGGCCGCCATCCGCGTGCTCAACGCGAACGGCCAGCGAGTCGACGCCGGCGACTCCGGCCCGGCGGGGGACTCCTCGACGTTGCGGGTCCACCTGCGCGGGCGGCTGGGCACTGGCACCTACGTGGTCGCCTGGCGGGCGACCTCGCTGGACGGACACCCGGTCCGCGGGGCGTTCATCTTCTCCGTCGGCGACGGCGCATCCCCCGATCGGACCGGGCTGATCGCGCGGGTCGTGCCGGTAGAGCGCGACGCGGGCTGGCAGGTCGCCGCGGCCGTCACCCGGTGGGTGCTCTACGCCGGCGCGCTGCTCGCCGCCGGCGGGGTCGCGTTCCTGGTGTTCGTCCAGGGGGTCGGGGGGAGTCCCCCCACAGCCCACGACCGGCGCGCGGCCGAGCGGGGGGTGCTCGCGCGGATCGTGACGGTCGCCGCGTTGGTCGCCGCGGTCGCCACGGTGGCATCGCTCGCCTGGCAGGCCGTGCTCACCTCGGGCCTGGGAGCGGCCGGGCTCGGCAACGGCCGCGTCCTCGTCGACGTCTTGCGCAGCGGCTTCGGCGCGTCCGCGCTGGTCCGGCTGTCCGGCCTGGTCGCGGTGATGCTCGGCGTTGCCCGGTTGTCGGCGCGGGCGGGGGTGGCCGCAGCCGGAGTCGGCGCGGTCTCTACGATCGGCTCGTTCGTCCTGACCGGGCACACCGTCGCGACCTCACCGCGCGTGCTGGTCAGCATCGCGAACCTCGCGCACGCGGCGGCCGGGGCCGTCTGGTTCGGCGGCCTGGTGCTCCTGCTCGTCACGCTGCGCCGGCGCAAGGCGGACGGCGACGCGATCGGCGCCGGCGAGCTCGTCGCCAGCTTCTCGCGGATGGCCACCATCGCGGTCGTGGCCGTGGTCGTCGCGGGGCTGGGGCTGGCCTGGTCACAAGTCCGGGCAGCGCGCGCGCTGACCTCGACCGCCTACGGCTGGGCGCTGATCGCGAAGGTGGCCCTGGTCGGGATGATCATCGCGCTGGGCGCCTACAACCACCGCCGGCTCGTCCCGGCGATCGCGGCGCCCCCTGTCCGAGAGGCGGCGTGGGGCACGCTGCGACGCACGGTCCGGGCGGAGGCGGCAGGCGTCGTCGCCGTGCTCGCCGTGACCGCGGTGCTCGTCAACCTCGTGCCCGCGCGCACGGCCGCCGGGGTCACCGGCCCGTTCACGGCGACGACGCCGATGGGCACGTACCAACTCAACGTGACCGTGGACCCAAACCGCGCAGGCGCCAACGAGCTGCACATCTACCTGTTCGATCCCGCCGGCCAGCCGACCGACCCGACTGCCGGGTCCGGGCTCCAGGTGGGCTTCAGCCTGCCCAGCCGGGACATCGGCCCGATCACCCGCACCGCGACGGTAGCGGGACCCGGCCACTGGCAGATGGCCGGCGACGAGCTGTCCATCCCCGGCCAGTGGCGTCTCCAGTTCCAGCTGACCGTCTCGAGGTTCTCCCAGCTCACCACCGCGCTCACTGTGCCGGTCAATCCGTAGCGCCAACCAGTTAGAGCAAGGAGCCACGCATGAGCATCGCCCGCCGGACCGCCTGCGTCGCCGCGCTCGCTGCGACCCTGATGCTGCTGTCGGCAAGCGCCGCCCTGGCGCACGTCACCGTACGCGCCGACGACACCAGCCCGGGCGGCTTCGCGAAGTACACGGTGCGGGTGCCCAACGAGTCCGCCTCGGCCTCGACGACCAAGGTCGAGGTGAGGATGCCCGCCGGCTTCGAGGAGGTCAGCGTCCAGCCAAAGCCTGGATGGACAGTGCAGCTGGAGGGCGGGGTGCTCGCGATCTCCGGCGGGAGGATCGGCCCAGGACAGTTCGACGAGTTCAGCTTCTCAGCCCAGAACCCGAGGACCGCGGCCGACATCACCTTCCCCGCCGTCCAAACCTACGACGACGGCAAGGTCGCGAACTGGATCGGCCAGCCCGACGCCGAGGAGCCAGCGCCCGTCGTGAAGATCGCCGGGACGCCAGAGGCCGAGCACGGCGGCGCCGGGCACGACGGTTCCGAGGCCGCGCCTGCCACGTCCGCCGCGCCTGCCGCGTCCGGCCGCAGCGCGCTGCCCGTGGCGATCGCGGCCCTTATCGTGGGGCTGCTCGGCCTGGGGATAAGTGGCGCCGCCTTCGCCCGCGCCTAAAAACATGTGTCGAAACTCCCCAGGACGGTGTCCCGGAGTCGCCGACGAAGGCTCGCCGGGGCGTCCCACCGCTCCAAACCCACCGACGACCAGCGGAACCCGCCCAGGGCACCCACTCTGGCCCGGTTTCGACACACGCCTACCGAGAGGATCCGCCGTGAGCCGCCTGGTCGCTCGTCTGCTCGTGGCGGCGCTCGTGCCGGTCGCGCTGCTCGCCGTCGGCGCCACACCGGCGCTCGCCCACGGCCGGGCCAGCGACACGTCGAACTACACCAGCCGGATCACCTCCATGCCCGACCTGCCCAGCGTGCGGTGGAAGGTCTACAACGGTGACGAGTTCCTCGGCGTCGAGAACACCAGCGGGACGGAGCTCGCCGTCCCCGGCTACACCCCTGGCGAGCAGTTCCTACGGATCGGTCCCGAGGGGGTCTTCGTCAACCACAACGCTCAGGCGTACTACCTGAACCAGGACCGGTACTCGCGGGTCACGCCGCCCGCGGGCGTCGGGCCGGACGCGAAGCCCGACTGGGTGAAGGTGTCCACCACGCCCCGGTACGCCTGGCACGACCACCGCATCCACTACATGAGCCTCGGCCTGCCGCCCCAGGTTCGCGACAAAGGCCAGCTGACCCGCATCTTCGGATGGCAGGTGCCGTTCACCTACGGCGGGCAGCAGCATCAGCTGGGCGGCGAGCTGCTGTGGGTGCCCGGCCCGTCGCCCTGGCCGTGGCTGCTCGTCGCGCTGCCGCTCGTCGCGGTCCCGGCGTTGCTCGGCCTGCGGAGCAAGCCGCAATCGGGGACTTGGACAGGGCTGATCCGCCCCGCGGCGGCCACGCTCGGGGTGATCGCGGTCGCGAACCTCACCCACCTGGTCGACGACCTGGCGGCGACGCCGATTCCGTGGACAGGCAGAGCGCTTGCCGCCGTCCAGACCACGCTGTTCATCGGCATCGCGCTGTTCGGCGCCGTCCGGGCGTGGCAGGCCGGTGGCGGCGCCTTCGCCGCGCTCGGGGTCGGCTCCGGCGCGCTGCTCGTCGGCCAGGGGCTGCTCTACTTCCCGGTCCTCGGCGCGTCCCACTCCGCCACCGTGTTCCCCCTGGCGCTCACCCGCGCCGTGGTGGCCGCGAGCATCGTCCAGGCGCTGCCCCTCGGCTTCATCACCTTCAAAGGCAACGACCGCCAACTGTCCGAGCCAGCCACTGCGAACGCGTAGCGCCCTCGAGCCGAGCGCGGGACGTCCCGTCCGGTGCGGAGGTCGCCATGGCGCCGATGATCCTCCCCAGACCTGTCTCGGAGGAAGGGGAAGCCCATACGTCATTGGTACCGTGATGCCTTTCGTGGCAGGCATCACGCATGTGGAGGATCTGGTTGACAGTTCAAGACGACGCTCGTGAGCTTGAGCTGCTCCGACTGTTCAACCTCACGGTTCCACCCGAGCGGAAGCGTGGCGAGATCGACGCCACCTTGGAACTGGGTGACCTGTTGGTCCCATTCGAGCTGAAGTCGACAACCGGCAGCTACACGCTCTTCGACGCCCGCCTGGTTCAGAAGAACCAGTACAGCGCCGCACGCTATCGGGACCTCATGGATCTTCCAGAAGGCTATTCCAGAGAGAGGATGCTGGAGATCATCCGCGAGCGCTGTCGTTATCTCCTCAAGCGCGGGTCGACGTTGAACAATCCTCACCTACCAGGTTCCTACTTTGAAGGATGGGAGCGAATCACGAACGACCATGCCAGTCGTCTGCGGCAACTCGTGCGCAGGCGCTTGGCCTATGAACGCCGCTGTCCTCCAGCAAGTGCTTGTGCGACGGAGCACGCAACCGCGTAGGCCATGGGAGGAGGAACCGCATTACCGATCTGCCCCAGCGCCATATAGGTTGCTCCCTGAAAAGGCCATGATTCGGGAAACCCTTGCAAGATGGCGCAGTCTGGCACGGAGAGCCTGAAGTGCTCATTTTTTGGGACAAACATTCGTGCCTGCTGGCGCGTCGGCGCCACTCCGTTCGGCCAGATCTGCAGCCTCTCCCAAGCTCGCTGCGCCGAGACGCTCGACAAGACTGACGTCGTATGTCGAGGTCCGGTCAAGCTGCTGCGGATCGTGGGCACCAATCCGTCAAAACCAATGTCCGCCAAACCCAGTGCAGCTCGCGCGCCCATGCATACCGGCGCACCGTCGAGACCACCGCCGAACGGTCCGTGCGTAGGCTCGGGCAGGGTGAAGACAGAAGCTGCCTGAAGACTGCGGAACCCAACGAAGAATATTCGCCGACGGACCTGCGGCACTGCGAACATCTCGGCATTGAGCATAAATGTGAGTATTGCGTACGACCGCTGGAGTGGCCTCAGAATCGATGACGAAACGTAGCCTTCAAACTTACGCGAGCTCAAAGCAGGAACATTTTCAGCTACGAAGGCAAGCGGTTTGACCGCCAGCACTGCCTCCACGAACACGGGGAAGCCGTCTCTGCGGTCGTGTGCACCGCGTTGCCTGCCAGCCATGGAGAACGGCTGGCATGGCGGTCCGCCGTGCACGACCTCCACGAGTCCGTGATAGCGCCTCCAGTCGACCTTGTTCACATCCCCCTGCGCCCCGCCAAACACCTCCCAATCAGGGTTGGCTTTCGCCAGGGTCATTGCGGCGTCACTCAGCAGCTCGTAGGAGGCGACGTGCATATAGCCTGCCCGGTCGAATCCCAAGTCCAGGCCCCCCCCTCCACTGAACAGGGAGAGCGAGCGAAGGCCGTGCTGATCTGCCTGCGGCATCAGTTGGCATGGCTCCAGAGCCGGCTGGTTCACTGGATGTATTGGCGTGGGACCTTCACCGCGAAGCGCCTTGAGCTTGGCCGCTCGAGATTCTTGTGAGATCTTTCGGTAGTTGGATCGCTGTTCTGGCGTCAGATCCCACGGCTCATGGTGAGCGTCTGGACGGCCCATAAACCCCTCCCCTGCGATCACGAGGAGTTTAGCCGCTGGAGTCGGGATTTCGAAGGTTGTCCGCTATGCCTGTGGATGATCGCCTTGCGCTCGACGCTCCTTCACGGCGGTCTCGATCCTGCGCGCCGCGTCCTGCGGATCCTCATGCTCCCAGATGCGGACGGAAATCCAGCCGGCCTGGGCCAGCCGCTGATCGGTGTCCGCGTCCCGCGCTTTGTTCGCGGCAAGCTTGCGGTCCCAATAGTCCCCGTTCCTCTTCGCCTTAGTGGAGTGATCGGGGCAGCCATGCCACCAGCAGCCGTCAACGTAGATCGCCACCCGCTCACGCGGGAACACCAAGTCGGCCGTGCGCCGCAGCTCGGGCAAAGGCTTTGCGGAGACCCGATAACGCAGCCCCCTCCGGTGCGCCGCCCTCCGAACCGCCATCTCAGGTCCGGTGTCACGACCGCGATTGGCGAGCATCGTCATCCGGCTCACCTTCGACGATGCCCAAGAACCCTCTGGCGGCGACCAAGCCTGGTCGCCGGCCCCCTCTTCGACGCTCATGGCCGCCATCCATGCACGCTCAGGTCCGCATTGCAAGCCGCTGTGCTGTGCCGATGAGCGAGCACTCCCGATCCCGAGGGACCCTCGGGCGAGCAGTCTGTTTCGACCCACGCTCTTGCAGGCCGGCTGCTGAGCGAGGCCAGAGGTGAACGCTCGTTCCGTCACGAGCTCATCCGGGAGGCGGCCCGGGCGCTGGGCGCCACGGGGGCTCCGTTGCTCGGACAGGCGGCTCGCCACCTCTGTCCGGATATGCGGGCGGAACCTTTGTCGTGGGCTGCTCACGCGCCTGCACGGCGAACAACGTCGAACGCAATCCCAGCGCGGACTTGAGGGACTCCCCCGACAGCGTGGCGGTGCCCGTCGTGCCCTCCACGCGGACCCCGCCGAACCCCCGTGCGGGGTCGCCGACCCGACCGGCGGCACCGCGCGGGTCGGACAACTCAATGCGAGTGGCGCGCCCGACGCCCGCGGCCGCGCCGAGCTGGTCGGCGCCCACGCCGACGCTCCACGACCGGTAGGGGCTGTCCGAGGCGAGGTCCCAGCGGCTGTCATCGACGGGCTGGAGGTACGGCGTGTTCCCGCCGAAGACGAACCGCCCTGACTCGCTGTGTCCACCATGCGAGTTCGAGTAGAACGCCTGCACCGGACGGCCCCTGTAGCGGAGCGTCTGCCCGGCGGTCGCGTCGACCGCCTCGACCCAGCCGTTCCCGGCGGGTGCGTCAGCGAGCTCCTGGTCGTACCCCCGGTACACCTGGTCACGCATGGTCACGTGGAGATGGCAGCGACAGGGACTAAGCAGCCGCCCGGGCTGAGCGATCCGGGCGCTCGCGTATGAGCGTGCGGCGATCGCCTGTGCTCGCAGGGCCTCGGTAGGCCAGGTCTCGGGAACCTCCCTGATGCCCCGCAGGTAGCGCTCGACCGAGGGGATGTCGAGCGCGACAGCCATCGTCGGGGGGGCAGTCTCCACCGAGTCGAACTGGAGCGTTCCCCATTTGTAGCGGACGCCGGTGGGCGTGATGCGCACGACCCGGTCGTCGTCGTCGGCCTGCGAGAGCGTCGCCCGCAGAATCCGCTCCTTGTCACCTCCGGTCCACAGCACACGACCGCCCTCGCTGATCTGGTAGGACGCGTCCGGACCCACCGTCACGGTCCACCTCGCGCCGCGGCCCTGCGTGACCGGCACGGCCTCGCAGGCACCCCCGGGGACGCACAGCTGCCACCCCACTGCGCCGCCGACCGCCTCGACGCCCGTCGTCCGGACAGGCTGAGCCAGCCCGACGACCGCGTTCGGCGGCATCGGCGCCTGCGCCACCGTCGCCCCGGGGAAGTAGGTCTGCAGGATTGTCCGGGCGTCACAGCCGAGCCTCGCCGCACCCTGCGCCCCGTACTGGCTCATCCCGACGCCGTGCCCGAACCCGTGCCCGCTGAACACGAACTCCCCAGACGCGGGCTGCGCCCTGGGCACCTGCGCGCCCCCTGACGGTGCGCAGCCCTGCCCCGCCTGGGCCACCTCGGCGGGCAGGAGCGCCGCGCTGACCACGAGCGCAAGCACCAGCGCCGTCCGTCGCACTGAGCTCCTTCCTCTGGTCGACCTGACAACCGCTAACGAGTCCACTCGTTTTACCGCAGAACAGGCCGACACGGCACGAAGCCAGCACGGCATCCAGGAGATCGCGTCCAGGAGGCACAGCCCCCTCCCCGCGCTGAGCAGAATCGGCCCGGTGTTCCGGACTCACTCTGCACGATGCAGGCGACTGCCCCGGAAGCCTTCAGCCGTGGGCGTGGGTCTTGCCGCGCAGCAGGGACCAGGCCATCACCGTAACCACCCACCCCACCAGGCCCAGGCGAATGAGCGGACGGGCGAGCCGGCGCGGGCCGGTCGCGTAGCGGCGGCCGAAGAAGCGGTCGAGCGAGCGGGCGTGCTCGACGACCATGCGGAAACGGCGCCGGGAAACCGACCCACCGATTGCGTGGACGACCTCGGTGACGGGAGCGAACACCACCCGCCAACCGGCCTCGCGGAGGCGAGCGCACAGGTCGACGTCCTCGACGAACATGAAATACGCGGGGTCGAAACCGTCCACCGCGTCGAAAGCCGCGCGCCGAACCGCGACACAACAGCCCGACAGCCAGTCGACGTCGCGCTCGCTCGTGTGATCCCAATCGGTCAGCCGGTATGCGCGCGTCCACGGGTTACGCGGCCACCACAGCCCGAGCACCGCGTGACCCAGCGCCTGCCCGACTGACGGCAACGCCCGCGCCGACAGCTGCATCCCCCCGTCAGGGAACCGCACGACCGGGCCGACCGCGCCGACGTCAGGATGCCGGTCGAGGTAGGACCCCAGCGCCGCCACCGACCCCTTCGCGAACACCGTGTCGGCGTTCGCGAGCACGACCGCGGGCGCCGACGTCAGCGCGACGCCGGCGTTCGCCGCCGCGCCGAACCCCACGTTGCGCAATCCCAACCGCCGGACCCGCGGGAACGCCTCCGCCACCGCCTCCAGCGAACCGTCCGAGGAGCCCGAGTCGACCACCACGATCTCGTCCGCGCCGCCATCCGCCAACGTCCGCAGACAGCCGAGCAAATCGTCGCGCGTGTTGTGGTTCACGACGACAACGGCGGTGCGCGGCTCAGCCGACATCGAGCTCCGCGATCAGCCGCTTCAGGGACGCCCGCCACTCGGGCAGGGGCTCGAGGCCGACAAGGCGGGCCTTCAAGTTGTCGAGCACGCTGAACGCCGGCCGTGGCGCCGGCGCCCCGAACGCGGCGGTGTCGATCGGCCTGCAGGTCACGTCGAGCCCGGCCTCGGCGAAGATCGCCTGCGCGAACGCGAACCACGTGCAGTGACCGGCGTTCGTGAGGTGATAGGTGCCGTGGCGGCCGGTCACGGCGAGCTGCCGGATCGTCGGCGCGAGGTCGAACGTGAACGTCGGCGACCCGGTCTGGTCATCGACGACGCTGACCGTGTCACGCTCGCGGCCCAGGCGGAGCATCGTCTTGACGAAGTTGGCCCCGTGCGCGCCCTGCACCCACGACGTGCGGACGATGTAGTGCGCAGACAGCGTCTCGCGGACGAGCTGCTCCCCCGCCTCCTTGGTCCGCCCGTAGACCGAGCGGGGCCCGACCGGGTCGAACTCGGTGTACGGCCGGTCGGCGGTGCCGTCGAACACGTAGTCGGTCGACAGGTAGACCATCGCCGCCTCGGCCAGCGCGCAGGCGCGGGCAACCCACCACGAGCCCAGCGCGTTGACCCGCCAGGCGGTCTCGGGCTCGGCCTCGCAGGCGTCGACCTTCGTGAACGCCGCCGCGTGGACGACGAGGTCGGGCGCGTGGTCGCGGACAGCGGCGACGACAGCGGGCTCGCTGGCGACGTCGAGTTCGGCACGAGCGAGGCCGACGACCTCGTCCTGTGCGAAGGCCCTCATGAGGTCGTGGCCGAGCTGCCCACCAGCGCCGGTGACGAGGACCCTCATTACCTGGTCACCAACCCCTGGCGCCGGCAGGCGCCGCGCTCCTTCAACGGGTGCCACCACCACTCGTTCGCGCGGTACCAGTCGATCGTCGCGTCCAGCGCCTCGTCGAAGCCGTAGGCCGGCGCCCAGCCGAGCTCGCGCACCTTCGTGGCATCGACGGCGTAACGCAGGTCGTGGCCTGGGCGGTCGCCGACGAGCTGGATCATCTCTTCGCCGAGCCCGAAGCGGCCGAGGATCCGCTCGGTCAGCTCACGGTTCGACAGCTCGTTGCCCGTGCCGACGTTGTAGGCCTCACCCGGCCGCCCGCGCGTGAGCACGAGCCACTGGGCAGCCGCGTTGTCGAGCACGTACGTCCAGCCGCGCACGTTCGCGCCGGTGCCGCAGAGCAGCACCTTCTGGCCGTCGAGCAGGTTCGTGACGAACAGCGGGACGACCTTCTCGGGGTAGTGGAACGGGCCGAAGTTGTTCGTCGTCCGCCCGTAGCGCGGATCCTCGGCGACGTCCCGCAACGACTCGAGGTTGCCCGCGTCCGTGAGCTTGTCGTAGTTCGTCACCGCCACGTCCGGCTGAGTGGCCAGCCTGTAGCGCAGGAAGCTGGAGCCGATGAACCCAGCCCCACCGGTCACGAAGATGCGCATAACGAGGCCAGCGTTCCACAGCCGGGTGGTCCGACGCCACTGGCCGGCCATGCAAGACGGAGTGCCTCAGCTACGGGCCTCCAGTAGGTGGACCCGGTACCCGATATCGGTCGCGTTTCGTGCCAGCGGCGCGTCAAGGGTCCAAAGCGCAGCCCCCAAGCGCTCGCCGAGGGCGAGATACGCAGCGTCATAGGCGCTCCGACGCTTCAGACGCCGCGCAACGCTGACAATGCCAAGCACATCCGTCACCTCGTGATAGCTCACTGGCAGCTCAAGGATGTCGGCCCACGCGGCACCAACCTCAGCGGTCGGAAAGCGACCTGCGGCAACCAACTGCGTGAGCGCGCTCGCGACCTCGTAGGCCGCCAGCGACGGCGCATGAAGACCGACACCCTGCTCCTGCCAGTCGAGGAGCTTTGCGCCCACCCAATCGCCCCGCTGGCCACCGCTCACGAAGGCCACGAGCAGGCTGGCGTCGATCACTGCCCAGCTCATGAGCGTCCCGGGGCCCGAGCCTCCAGCTCGTCCCGGCCAGCACGGATCAGAGCGACTGCATCCACCGACGGTAGACGAGACGCCCTGGCACGGACTCGCGCGACGACGCTCGCAAGATCTCGAGCAGTCGAGGTGGTGTCGAGCGCAGCGTGAACGAGCATCCGCGCCAATGTGCCCGGACGGACGCCAAGCCGCTTGGCCTCCCCCTCGAGCCGCGCATAGTCCGCCGGGGGGAGCCGCAGCGTCAGCGCCCTGGACTCAGTCATTGATGCGATTGTATGCGATGAGTTGCGTAGTGCACATGTTATGGCCGAGCGAGACGAGCGCCGCCGAGGGACCGGGCAGCTACTACGTCCTACGCGATCTGAAGACCCTCGGCCGCTGGGGCGGTGAGTAGGAGGCGGTCTTGAC
>JBOGEB010000019.1:0-10505 GCA_050743125.1 Egibacteraceae bacterium | reverse complement strand
AGCAGGCGTTTGAGGCCGGTCACGGCGCCGGCGCGTTGCCAGGCGATCTCGCTCTCGACGGCCTGGCGGAGCTCGAACGGCAGCGGGACCGGCGTGACCGGAGGCGGCGGCGGGCGGGGGTTGCGCGCGAGGTAGAGCTCGCCCTCCAGGCCGTGGGCGGACATCGTGGGGGTCTGGCTCGTCGTCTTGCGGACCCGGTCGTAGACGTAGTCGTACAGCTCGTTGACCCCGACACGGCCGTCGCCGTCAAGGTCGGCCTCGCCGGTCTCCAGGCCGTGGACCAGGGCGCGGGTGAAGACCGAGGGCTGTCCGACGTCCATGGTCAGGGTGTCACCCTCGTAGGCGTACTCCATAGCTTTAGAGGCAGTGATCACCGCGCGACCACGGCCGCCGAACTCCTCGACGTCGACGCCTTCCGTCCCTTTGTGCGTCAGCCCCCGGGCGAACGCGCCGCTGTAGCAGCAGTCCAGGAGCAAGACGATGCGCCGCGAGCGGCTGCTGTCCATCCGTTCGTTGACCCAACCCGACGAGATTCCTGTGGCCGCCAGCAGCGGAAACTTCGTGTTCTTGGAGGCGAAGTAGAGCTTGCCGCTCGCGTCCTTGACGCCGTGGCAAGAGAAGTAGAGGAGCAAGGGGTCGTCAGGCTTCCGGTCGGCGAAGAACGCTTCGATCTCCTCGCTCACCTGCCACGACGGCTCGTTCAGGAGCGTGTGTACGTCGAAGCCGCCGATCGCCGGGTCGTCGAGCACTCGAGCGAGCGCGCCCACATCGTGGGCCGGTGCCCGGAGCTGTTGGAACTTTTGGTCCTGATAGTCCGAGCTCGCGACCAACAGCGCTGCCTTGGTCATCTTGGCTCACCGCTCGCTGTGGCGAGCGATCCAAAGCCGGATCAGCTCGTCTTGTCGAGCCGACGAGATGCCCGTGACCTCGAGCACATCGCCGTCCATCTCCAGCCTCACTTGGCGGCGGCCAAGTCTGGAAACCCAGGACTGGACGCAGCCGACGAAAGCGGTGAGCAAGCCCGAGGAGCTGGCCAGGCTCACGATCAGCGCGCCAATGGCCACGACCTCGCCGCCGCGCGTGCCCGCGGGCGCCGGCCCGGCCGTCACCAGGTCAGCGCGCTCGATGTCCAATTCCAGCAGCTGCTCGCGCAGCTGTGTCGTCAGCTCGGCAAGCTCCTCGACGTCGGCATCGTCCCCCGCGTCGATCTGCACATTGAGTCGAGTGATCTGGGCCATGACCGCAAGTATGCGGGATTGCGCATTGGCTCAGGGCTACCCGCAGCTAATGTCTGAATCCACAGCGCCGGTGAACTGTTCGGGCGAAGGGGAGACGGTCGGCGCCGGGACGGGTTGCGGGCTGCCAGCCGGGGCCACCGGGGTGGCGGCGGGGGTCGGCGTCGGGGTCGCGGTAGGGGGCGGCAGCGTGAGCGAATTGAAGTCGGCCCCGACGATCACCGTGATCGGGTCGCGCTCGTTACCCGGAGCGAGCGGGACCCCGCCGAGCGCTCGTGCGACCAGCTCTGCCCCAGCGCGTTGGTCTGGCGGGTAGACGACCTTGGTACGGGCAAGGCCGAAGGACGCCTTGTTCAGCGCCACCGAGGCGGTGAAGCCGCGCTCGACGAGCGCCCGCCGGGCCGCCGAAGCGCTGCCAGCGGTCCCAGCCCCGTTCCGGACCTGCACCGGGGGGACGTCTGCGGGCTTGAGGACGGCTGGCGCTGTCGGCGACCCCAAGCGCGGCGGGAACTCGCCCGTCCGGAACGCCTGGAACAGCCCTGCGGCCTCCCGTTGCCTCATGACCGCGAAGTACGTGTCGCCCTTGTACGCGTCGTCGGCCGGGACGGTCCAGGTGCCGACGCCCTCGGCGGTCAGGTCACGGAAGGTGAAGGCGATACGCCCCATCTCGGACAGCCCGAGGTTCTGGTCGGTCTCCACGCTCTGACCGACCGAGCGGACAATCTCGAACAGCCGCTGGGGCTGCAGGAGCATGCCGACGCTCGTGGCCTTGCGGACGAGCTCACGGATGAGCCGCTGTTGACGGGCGACGCGCCCGAAGTCGCTGTCGACATGCCGTGCACGGACGAAACCGACCGCCCGAGCACCGTCGAGCGTCACGCAGCCGGCGGGCAGGTCGAGGCCGGCGTAGCGGTCTTTCAAGGGCTGGTCGAGATAGAACGACACACCGCCGACCGCATCGACGACGTTCATGAACCCCAAGAGGTTGACCCGCACGAAATGGTCGATCGGGATGCCGCTGAGCGCGCGAACCGTCTGGATCAGACAGTCAGGTCCACCAGTGCCGTTGCCCTCGCCGATCAGGTAGGCCTCGTTGATCCGCCCGCGGCTCCCGTCACAGCGGGTCACGAACAGGTCTCGCGGAAAGCTCATCAGCGCAACCCGGTTCCGCCTCGGGTCGAGCTGGGCCAGGATGATCGTGTCGGTGAGGTCGCTGCCCTCGTCGTGGGTGCCCAGCGCCTTGAGCTGTCGGGGGGTCAGGCCTGCCCTGCTGTCCGAGCCGACCGCCAGGATGTTGACGACGCTCGTGATCTCCTTGACCTCGGACGCGTCGAGGCGTCCGTTGCGGTTGACGTCCGCCGGAGCCTGCAGACCGGCGATGTTCCTCCTGGTAATCGAGTGGCTGCCAGTCCACACCAGCCCCCCCGCGACCGCGCCGAGCCCGACCGTGAGCGACATCGCCAAGCACAGCAACATCACGCCGAGAAGCCGCCAGTTCGGGCCGCCGTTGCGTGGCCGGCCACCGTGCAGCACCGGTCCGAACAGCGCGGCCTGACGGTTCTGGCCGGGATCCGTCACGAGTGGCCCGCCTCGGAGGTTCCGCGCGTTCGTGCGCAAGGCGACGCTTGTGTCGCTTCGGAGCGACGCGGGCGCCAGCCTCGGGTTGATCGGGGCGTCCCCCAGACCCCCCACAGTCGGGAGCTTCTTCGTTGGACCACTAGCGGCGAGCCCCTTGAGCGTCGTCGGATCGCGCGGCACGGCAGTTCCACGGCGCGGCTCGACGCCGATCAGACCGGGAAGGACAACGTAGCATCGCCCCACCCTTCCGGGGTCCTCCCCGGAGCTTTACGGGCAGGCCCCCGAGGTAGCCTGCCCTCATGCCCGCCAGCGTGAATCCCCACCCGCCGTCGGGCGCTGGCACGCCCTCCCTGCACGCGGAGATTGCCTCCGCCCGCGCTTTGCCCGGTTGGGCGCCCCAGACGGGAAACCTGGCGGAGCTGATGCATCGCCAGGTTCGCACGAACGGTCACTCCCCCTTCCTCACCTTCTACGACGACCGGTCGGGCGAGCGCACCGAGCTGTCGTACGCCACATTTGACAACTGGGTCGCAAAGACCGCGAATCTGCTGTCCGAAGAGTTCGAGGCGGGCCGCGCCACGAGGGTTGCGGTGGCTCTTCGGACGCACTGGACAGCGGTCGTTGTGGCGTTCGCTGCGTGGCGGGTCGGGGCATGCGTCGCACCGATCCCGATCGACCTGCCGGGCGTGTCAGCGCGCTTGGACGAGCTGCTGTCGGTGGTGCGCCCGGACGTCGTGGTGGCCAGCGAGGAGGTTGCGGGGGAGCTGGCGTACGGGGCGCCGGTCGTCGCGATCGGCGGTGGGTTTGGTGGCCGGCTCACCACCGACGTGCCCGGCGCGCTGCCCTATGCGGAACAGGTGCTGGCGTTCGGCGACGACTTCGAGGACCCGGACGTGGTCCTCGACGACCCCGCGCTGCTCGTCGTGCCGCCGTGGGCGGGCGGGGGACTCCCCCGAGCCCCCTGGTCAGGCGGGGGACTCCCCCGAGCCCCCTGGTCAGGCGAGGGACTCCCCCCGGATCCTCTCACGACAGGTCCTGCGGGGATCGTGCTCGACCAGGGCAACCTGCTTGCCGGGGCGCTCGCGCTGATCGATTGGGGCGGGCTGTCCACACAGGACCGGCTGCTGTCAGCCGCGCCCCTGGGACCGGTGGACGGGCTCGTGCTGGGGCTGTTGGCACCTTTCCTGTGCGGCGGGGCGAGCGTGCTCGTGGGCAACGTCGACCCCAGCAGG
Organism: Egibacteraceae bacterium; assembly: GCA_050743125.1. GTDB lineage: Bacteria > Actinomycetota > Nitriliruptoria > Euzebyales > Egibacteraceae > JBOGEB01. The sequence continues at coordinate 6,460 of JBOGEB010000019.1, read as the reverse complement.
TTCGCGCGTAAGGTCCGCGACGAGCGGGTGACCTGGGCGCTGCCGCCAGGGGCGCTGCTCGATGACCTGGCGTCGGTCGGTGGGGATGCTCTCGGGCCACTGCAGGGGCTGCTCTGCCCGGCCGGCGTACCGCAGCCAGTGCGCCGGGCGATATCCGACCGCACCGGCCTGAGGGTGCGGGTCGGGCACGGCGTCGCGGCGGCGACGTGCGCGTCGACTCTGGAGCCGGTCGACCTCGACGACGACACCAGCGCGTGGCTCGACGAGCTGGACGGGGTGCCGGTCGGCTCGCCGACCACTTGGGCCGAGGTCGTGGAACACCGCGGTGAGCTCTGCGTCCGTGGGCCGGTCGTCATGGCCGGCCACGACGGCCGTCCCGACCTCGACGAGCTCGCCTTCGCGGGCGGCTGGCTCCACACGGGCGAGATGGGCGTCGTGCTCCCTGGCCCCGACGGCCGTCTCCACGCGCTGGTGCGTTAGACCTCGGGGCGCCAGCTGCCGAGGCGCTCGATGCGCTCCTTGCGGACCTGGCGGCGGATGAGGGCCTGCGCCTCGCGGCGGCGCTCGTCCTCGGTGTCGCAACGGAGCGGAGGGACTCTGGCGGGCTTCCCGTCGTCGCCGAGGGCGACCATGACGAGGTACGCGGTGGTCGTGTGGCGGCGCTCGCCGCCCTGCCACGCCTGCGCCTCGACCTTCACGCCGACCTCCAGGGACGTTCGCCCGACGGCGTTGACCTGAGCGTGGACGATCAGCACGTCCCCGACGTGGACGGGTTGGAGGAAGCTCAGCTCGTCGACCGCGGCGGTCACTGGGATCAGCCCGGCGTGTCGCGCGGCGGCGAGGCCCGCAGCGGCGTCGACCTCTCGCATGATCACCCCGCCGTGGACGTTACCGAGCATGTTCGCGTCCAACTGGGTCATCACGCGTACGAACGTGACCGCGCTCGCGCTGGGCGGCTTGGGAGCAAGGGCGGGGGCAGCCGTCATGGCTGTGCAGCCTGCCACGGCAAGCAGGACCCGGGAAGGGTGGAGGGGGGAGCGACCGCCGTAGCCGCTCCCCCTCCACGGGGGTCGCCGCGTTCCGGCAAGGGCTCTCCCGGTGAAAGCCCAACCTCGACTCGGAGGGATGAGGACCCCGAGTAGCGGCGTCGCGATGATCTTTCGTTGTCGTTCCCGCCGGTCCGGGTGGGCTAGCCCGTCCGGGCTAGCCCACCGTATTCGCCCGTTCGGCGGGGGTCGAACCGGGCGCCGCCAGGCGTTGGCCGCAATCCGCCCGTGACCAACCCAACCGACGCTCGGCCCTCACTCCCTGCGCATAGCTGCTCGACGGCCGGTGAGCGAGCGCGCGGTTCGCGCGCGGCTCCACAGGTCAGCGTCGGCGTATCCGCACGTGCGGGGAGCGGGCATGGCAAAGGAAGTGCGCGCGGATCCCCTCATTCAGAGCAAACGTTGCCGACCGCAGCCCTGACCCTGCCCGCCCAACCACACCAACCGCCCCCGCCCACCCTTCGCTACTCTTCACCGGGGTGAGCTGCATGCGCCGCAACGTGAAGGACTTGCTCGTCGAGGCGAAGGACGCCTCGGAGCTCATGGTGGACCTCGCCTACGCCGCGGTGTTCTTCGACGACGTGGAGCTTGCGCGCGAGGTGATGCGGCTCGAGGAGCGCATGGACATGGCGGTGTGGGACATGCGCGTCCTCTGCATGCTCGCCACCCGTTCACTGGACGACGCCGAGCAGCTGGCGGGGGTCCTGGGGGTGGCGAACTCGATAGAGGAGATCGCGGACGCCGCCGAGGACATCGCCCGGGTCGTGCTGAAGGATCTCGGCGTGCCAGGCGAGCTCCGCGAGGACCTCCGGTATGCCGAGGAGGTCCTTGCCCGTGTGAAGCTGCGTCCGGGCAACCGCCTGGCGGGGCTGACCCTGTCCCAGCTCGCGCTCCCGAGCGAGACTGGGATGTGGGTGATCGCGATCCGCCGCGACGTCCACTACGTCCACCAGCCGTCTGGCGACACGATGATCGCCGACGGCGACGTGCTCATCCTCCAGGGTCCCGCCGAGGGGGTCGACCTGGTCCGGCAACTCGCCGGCGGTGAGCCGTTCGGGTTACAACCCCCGGCGCACCGGGGCAGGCTCTCCAATCTGGACCGCGCAGTCGACATCCTCATCGAGCTGAAGAACGCCGCCGAGGTCGGGGTCGGCTTGGCCTACTCGGCGATCCTGTTCCGCGACCTGGGCCTCGTCCGCGAGGTGTCGGGAGTCGAAGACCGCTGCGACGACCTCTATCACGACCTCCAGCGGTGGGTGCTCCGGGCCGCGCAGGACGTTGAGGACCACGAGTTGGGCGAGCTGCGCGCCCTGCTCCAGATCGGCAACTCCTCCGAGCGCATCACCGACGCGGCGCAGGAGATGACCCGGCTCGTCGAGTCGCAGGAGGAGCCCCACCCGGTCATCGCCGCCGCGCTGCGCGAAGCCGACGAGATCGTCGCCGACGCGATCGTCGCCGCCGGCTCGTCCGCCGAGGGCTGCAGCCTCCGCGACCTCTCACTCGAGACCGAGACCGGGATGTACGTCCTCGCGATCCAGCGCGCCGGCCGCTGGATCTATCGGCCTCGCGGCCATCAGGAGCTGGCTGTCGGAGACCGCCTGCTCGCCACCGGCCCCGAGGAGGGCGTCGTCCTGCTCCGCGCGGTGACAGGCGACGCGCGCGATCCCGAGGCCGTGAAGGTCTGACGCCGTGTTTGAGAATCGTGGCCTTGCCCCGTGGGCGAAGCGGAGCGGAGCGCAGTTTCGGCGGCCACAAGCCGTCCGAAACTGCCTCAGATATAACAAAACATACGACGATCGCCTGACAGCAGGGTCGCGTCGCGTCCCGGAAAGAGGCTCCGACCTAAAAGGCTCTTCGCGAGCGGAACCCGACGCGACGCGACCCCCACAACAGTTTTCAAACACGTTCTGACGCCCTTGCTGTCCTCAGGACGGCAGGCCCAATTCCCGGGCCATGAGCAGGCGCTGGACCTCGCTCGTGCCCTCGCCGATCTCAAGGATCTTCGCGTCCTGGTAGAGCCGCCCGACGAGGGACTCGGTCATGAAACCGTATCCCCCAAACACCTGGCAGGCCTCGCGGGCGGCGGTCACGGCCGACTCGGTCGAGTAGAGCTTCGCGACCGACGCCGCCCGCTTGAACGGCATGCCCTCCATCATCAGCCAAGCGGCGTGGTAGTAGGCATGACGCGCGAGCTCGGCCTGGACCTCCATGTCAGCGATCTTGAACGCGATCCCCTCGTAACCGCCGATCGGCTTGCCGAACGCCTCCCGCTGGAGCGCGTAACGCGAACACTCATCGACGCACGCTTGGATGCTGCCCGTCGCAAGCGCAGCGATTGCGATCCGGCCCTCGTCGAGGATCGACAGGAAGTTCGCGAAGCCCCTGCCCCGCTCACCGAGCTGATGGTCGAGCGGCACCCTCACGCCATTGAACGCAAGGTCGCGGGTGTCCGAGGCATGCCAGCCGACCTTCCGGTACCCCCCACCGATCACATACCCCTGCGTCCCGGTCGGCACGACGAAATTCGTGATCTCGCGCGGGTTGTCGTTCGTGACGGCAGCGATCGTGACGAACGCCGAGAGCTCCGTGCCGACGTTCGTGATGAACTGCTTCGACCCGTCGATCACCCACTCGTCGCCCTCCCGCCGCGCCCGTGTGCGGAGCGCGCCAGCGTCCGAGCCGCCGCCCGACTCGGTGAGCCCGAACCCCGCGAGCTGCTCCCCCGCGGCGAGCTGCGGCAGCCATCGGCGCTTCTGCTCTTCCGTGCCGAACCTCCAGATCGGCATCGCGCCCAGACTGACCGCAGCCTCCAGGGTGATCCCGAGGGACTGGTCCACCCGGCCGATCTCCTCGATTGCGAGGCACAGGCTGAGGTAGTCGGCGCCCATCCCGCCGTACTCCTCGGGGAACGGCAGCCCGAACAGCCCCATCCGGCCCATCTCGAGCACGAGGTCGGTCGGGAACTCCCGATTGTGGTTCATCTCCGCTGCCCGCGGCGCGACCTTGTCCTGCGCGAACTGCCGCACGACGCAGCGCAGCTCCTCCTGCTCTTCGGTGAGCGCAAACGAGATCGCCATAGTCAGTCAAAGTGTAGGGGCGTGTAGGGGCTACGCGCTTCTCTTTATAGGGTCACCCACAGACCCCACCCTTACAACATTCCGAGACGACCCCGACGCTGTCTGCCGTCACCTTCGAAAGCGGGCTCGCAGAAGCACGTGCTCACCGCCGCATGGGTTATCCACAGACGCGGCTATAGCTGGTTGCGGCAATCCCGACGTTGCCTACCATCACCTTCGAAAGCGGGCTCGCAGGGGCACGCGCCACCGGGGAGACAGGCCATGGCGGTCGATGAGCGTTCACGGCACGATCTGTACACTCGACTCCAGGATGTGCTGGGGAGCGAACAGGCGACCACGCTGATGGAGCATCTCCCACCAGTCGGCTGGGCGGACGTGGCCACCAAGCAGGACCTCGGTGCGCTCGAACAGCGGTTCGACCTCAAGCTGGAGGCACTCGAGCACCGGATGCTCGGTGCGCTCCACCAAGAGATCGGCGGCCTCCGGCAGGAAATCAGCGGCGTCCGGCAGGAGATCGGCCAGGAATTCGGCCAGGAGATCAGCGGCGTCCACCAAAAGATCAACGGCGTCCAGCAGGAGATCGCCGGCCTCCGGCAGGAGATCGGCCAGGAGATCGCCAGCCTCCGGCAGGAGATCGGCGCCGTCAGACAAGAGCTTGGGGCGCAGACACGGCTCTACGTGTTCAGCATGGTCGGCTCACTCGCGACGATCGCGTCGCTCGCGTTCGCTGCCGCCAGGATCGCCTGACCGCGCCACCGGATGACGGGGTCAGCCGTGGACGAACGGGTCGCGAGTCTGGCCGGACAACTCGACCCAGACGGTCTTGACCTGGGTGTACTCGTGGAGCGACTCCACGCCGTTCTCGCGGCTCGTCCCGCTGGCCTTGTAACCCCCGAACGGCGCGCTAAACGTGAGCACCCGGTAGGTGTTGACCCACACGGTGCCCGCACGCAGGGCGTGCGCGACGCGGTGAGCGCGCCCGACGTCGCGCGTCCACACGCCGGCCGCCAGCCCGAACCTGGTCTGGTTGCCGAGACGGATCGCCTCGCTTTCGGTCTCGAACGGGATCACGCAGAGCACGGGGCCAAAAATCTCCTCCTGCGCGACGCGCATCCCGTTGTCGACGTCGGCGAAGATGGTCGGCTCGACGAAGTAGCCGTCGGCGAGGGCGGGGTCGTCGGGGCGCTTGCCGCCGCAGACGAGCCGGGCGCCCTCCTCCTGCCCGAGCGCGATGTAGCCCTGAACCTTCTTGAGCTGCTCGGCGAACGCGATCGGCCCCATCTCCGTCTCCGGCGCGAGCGGGTTCCCGAGCTTGATCGCCCGCGCCCGCGCGGCCACCCGCTCGACGAGCTCGTCGTGGACGTCGGCGTGCGCGAACAGCCGTGAGCCGGCCAGGCACGTCTGCCCGCTGGCCGCGAAGATCCCGGCGATCACGCCGTTGACCGCAGTCTCGAGGTCGGCATCGTCGAACACGATGTTGGGCGACTTGCCGCCCAGCTCGAGGCTCACGTGGGCGTGATGCTCTGCGGCGTCGCGCATCACCGACGTGCCGGTCTGGCTGGATCCGGTGAACGCCACCTTGTCGATGCCCGGATGGCGGACGAGCGCGCGGCCCGTCCCCGGCCCGTCGCCGGTGAGGATGTTGAGCACCCCCGGGGGAAAGCCGGCCTCGGCGAACAGCTTGCCGAACTCCAGCGCCGAGACCGGCGTCTGCTCGGCGGGCTTGGCTACGAACGTGCACCCGGCCGCGAGCGCCGGCGCGAGCTTCCAGGCCAGCAGCATCAGCGGCGAGTTCCACGGAACGATGCCCGCGCACACTCCGATCGGCTCCCGGCGCGTGTAGACGAAGAAGTTTGGCTTGTCCGTAGGGATCGTCGCGCCCTCGAGCTTGTCGGCGGCGCCCGCGAAGTAGAGGTACCACTCGGGCAGGCTGCGCAGCTGCGCGCCCGTCTCGCGCAGGAGCTTGCCGTTGTCGGCCGTCTCGATCCGCGCGAGCGCCTCGGCGTGCTCGGCGATCAGCCCGGCGAGCCGGCGCATGCACCGCGCCCGCTCGGTCCCGGTCATCCGTCCCCACGGCCCCTCGTCGAACGCCTCCCGCGCTGCCCGTACCGCCCGGTCCACGTCGTGGACGCCGGCCTGCGGCGCCCGTGCCCACACCTTGCCCGTGTACGGGTTCACGCTCTCGAACGTTGCCCCGTCGGCGGCGTCGCGCCACCGCCCGCCGATCAGCATCCGTAGCCCGCGCACCTCACCGTCGGCCGGCGCCTCGATCGTCACGCTCACTGCGCACCCCTCCGCTGCTGGACTCCTCGCTCAGAATTCTGCGCGCGCACCGGG
>JBOGEB010000018.1:0-35356 GCA_050743125.1 Egibacteraceae bacterium | reverse complement strand
GCGTCGGGTGGAGCGACCTAAAAGGCTCTTCGCGAGCGGAACCCGACGCGACGCGACCTCCCACAACAATCTCAAACACGTTGTGACAGGTGCGCGGATCCCGTCGAGTACGACGGACCTGCACACCGGTCACGTCCAGCCGGGTGGGCGGGTGCGCCGGGCGACGGTGCCGTCCCACTCGTCGATGGGGGCGCAGTGCCAGTACCAGTCCGGGTCGAGCCGATCGTGGCCCGGTAAGGCGGCGCGGCCGTTCGCCCAGCGGAGGGTGGCCCAGGGGTCGAAGTCCCCGGGCGCCCACGGGAACAGCCGCTCCACGACCCGCTGGCAGAGCCGCGCTGGCGGGGCGAACGGCGCACGGAGCCCGTGGGCGATGTCCCCTGTGTGGATGAGCAGCTCGTCGCAGCCCATCGCGAGGAAGCCCGACGCGTCGGCCCGTCCCGCCGGGTGGAATGCGCGGGCGCTCGGCCCGGCCGCCAAGGCGGCCTCCGCGAGGATCGCGGCCGCCACGCCGACGAGCTCGATCAGGTCGCCGACCGACGCCTCAGGGTCGCTGTTGCGCGGGAACGGCAGCCAGCGATCGGCGCGGGCGGCGAGCTGGCCGGAGTAGAAGAGCAGCACGTCCGGGATGTGGTCAAGGGTCCGCCGGGCCGTCCATTGAAGGTCGCCGGCGCGCACGTCCCAGCCCAGGTCAGCGGCGGGTCGCAGCGCCTCGACGCAGATCGCGGCGACCGCGCGGAGGTCGTCGGACGTCGTCATGGAGGTGAAGGCTATGCTCCGGTCACACCCGGCCGATGCCAGCGCTCACTGACACTGTGCACAAGCATCGTCATTTATGGGTCAGGCGGTGAGCTGGAGGCGGTCGACGACAGTCGGGCCGAGGGCGACGAGGTGGCCGAGGATGACGCAGCGCTCGGCCTGTTTGCGGATCTCGTCGAGGGGCGCGCGGAGCCTGCGACGCTTGCGGACCGCGATCTCGAGCGCGCCGGGGATCCAGCCCTCGCCGCCGCCGAGGCGCATCGTCTCGCCCCACCGCACCGTGCCGTCGACGACGTCGTAGGGGTGCAGCGCGCTGGAGCGCCGTGATCGGCCGGCGGCGCCGTCGACCGACTCGATCTGCAGGACGCGCTGGCGCAGGTCCCCGAGGTCGGGGTCGACGGGTGGGATCGGGTCGTTCATCGACCAGGCTCGGCCGCTGATCGACAGCTTGAGGCGGTCCGCGTCAAGCGGAGCCGCCAGGGCGATCAGCTCGATCAACGGATCGTGGTAGCCGCCCTTGGGAAACGGCCGCAGGAACGCGAGCACGAGCGGGTTCTCCCCCGCGAACGCCGTGAAGCAGGGACGGATCTCATCGCCCGCCTCCAGGTCCCGCTCGGCCTCCGCGATCATGAATCCCTCCATCTCCTCCCACTGCTGCATGATGTCCCTCCTCTTCGTGTGACTGCCATTGACTATGCGTCAGAAATGGCGTGAAGGGACGTCGATCGTGGGAGCTGTGGATAAGTCAGCGGGTGGTCGTGGCGAGTGCGACGGCCGCTCAGACCGAGAGTGGGTTGAACCCGTAGGGGAGCTCAAGCCGGTTGGCGCGCATCAACTCGCCGTCGGCGAGGATCTGGGCGGTGGGCCCGTCGGCCACGATGACGCCCTCGTTCATGACGACGGCGCGCGGGCACAGCTCCAGCGCGTAGGGCAGGTCGTGGGTGACGATGAGGGTGGTCAAGTCCAGCCCCCTCAGCACGTCTGCGAGCTCTCGGCGGGCGGCCGGGTCGAGGTTGGAAGAGGGCTCGTCGAGCACGAGGATCTCCGGCTGCATGGCCAGCACGGTGGCCACGGCCACACGGCGGCGCTGGCCGAAGCTGAGGTGGTGCGGCGGCCGGCGGGCGACGGAGTCCATGCCGACTGCGGCCAGGGCCTGGCGCACGCGCGCGGCCAGCTCCTCGCCGCGCAGACCGAGGTTGGCCGGGCCGAAGGCGACGTCCTCCCAAACTGTCGGCATGAACAGCTGGTCGTCTGGGTCCTGAAACACGATCGCCACCCGCCGGCGGATCTCACGCAGATGCTCCTTGCAGACCCGCAAACCCCCGACGTGGACCTCCCCCGCTCCGGCCGTGAGGATTCCATTGAGATGCAGCACCAGCGTGGTCTTGCCCGCCCCGTTCGGCCCCAGCAGGGCGACCTGCTCGCCGCGCTCGATGGTCAGATCCACACCGAACAGGGCTTGGCGGCCGTCGGGATACGCGAAAGCGAGCCCGCGCACTTCGAGTACGGGCGCGCTCACGGTCGGACCAACCATGCCAGGGCAGCGACGATGGCGCCGAGCCCAGGAACAGCGAGGGACGCCAGCCACTCGCGCCTCGACGCGGCCTGCTCCTCGAGGACGGGCAGCGACCCCTCAAAACCGCGTGACAGCATGGCCAGGTAGACCCGCTCACCGCGTTCGTAGGAGCGGATGAACAGCGCGCCCGCTGACGACGCCACTGCCTTGGCCTGCCAGATCCAGCGTGGGTCGTAGCCTCGTGACGCCCGGGCAACGCTCATCCGGCGCATCTCGGCGGTGATGACGTCCAGGTAGCGGACCATGAACCCGGCGATCGCAGTAAACACCTGGGGCATCCGCAGGCGCTCGAGGCCGTGGAGGATCTCGGGCACCGGCGTCGTCGCCGCCATGATGACGGTTGCAGCCACACCAAGCGTGCCCTTGACCAGAATGTTCCACGCTCCCCACAGGCCGGCTGCCGAGAGCGAGAGGCCGAGCACCTCGACGCGCTCGCCCTGGCCGATGATCGGCAGGAACAGCGCAAACGCCACAAAGGGCGTCTCGATGACGAGGCGGCGCGCCACGAACGGCAAGGGCACACCGCCCAACCGCGCCAGGCCGGCGAGGACCAGGGCGTAGCAGCCGTAGGCCCAGAACGCCTCCCGTGGTGTGGATACCACCGCCAGGATGAACAGGAACGTCGCCGCCAGCTTGCATTGCGGGCGCAGGCGGTGAAGGCGGCCGTGGCCGTGAAGAAACAGGCCGTGGCCGTGTTGACGGGACCCCACCTTAGTACCCCGCGGCATAAATACGCTGGCATTCGAGCGACCCTGCATCCACGCTCGCCGCGTTGCGCCTCGCTTTCATACGACCTCCGGGTATGCGCGCTCGGCGCGCCTTGCGAGCGCGGCGCAGGACCGCTCTCGGTGCGTCACTGTATTTCTGCCACGGAGTACTTAGTGCACCCATCCGGAAGCAGGGAGCACTTAGGCGTCCGAGCTCGTCCGTCGGGTCGCGCGGACCAGAGCGAACAAGCCGAGGCCGATGGCGAACGTGACCCCGACGCCGATCAACCCGGCCAGCCCGGTGCTCAGCCGATCGCTCTCGATGCCCCGCACCCCGTACCCGGCGGTGGGCGAATCCTCCAGAGCGTGGGGCTGCTCCTGCTCGTCGAACCCCTGGTCGATCGCCACCTTGTTCAACCCGTCCGGCTGGCTGCTGGCGTAGGGGCTGAGAAAGAAAGCCAGGGCGAGCGCAACCGCGACGCCAACGGCGATGAAGGCACCGAGCGTGACTCGTCCCATCGGTTACCTCCTTGTCGGTGCGGTCGCGCGGTCGCGCAGCTCCAGTGGGGTGATGAGGTCCTGAGCGCCGTAGACCAGATCAGGCCGCGCTGTCAACACCGCGCCAACGGTCATGGCGGTGACGATGCCCTCGCCGATGCCGATCAGCAGGTGCACGCCGATCATGGCGGCTGCCACCGCGCCTACCGGCGCGTTGCCGGTGCCCCCAATCGCGTACTCGATCGTGAACCCCGCTGCTGCCAACACCACGGACAGCGTCGCGGCTGCCCCTGAGGCCACGAGCACGCCCGTGCGGCTCCGGGGCAGCACGCGACGTAGGAGGACGAAGACCCCGTACCCGCCAAAGGCGCCGACGAGTGCCATATTGAGGATGTTGAGCCCGAGGGCGGTAAGGCCACCATCGGCGAACAGCAGCGCCTGAACAGCGAGGACGACGGCGACACAGATGGCCCCTGCCCACGGGCCCACCAGCACGGCGGCGAGCAGCCCCCCGAGCAAGTGGCCGCTGGTCCCCGCGGCCACGGGGAAGTTGAGCATCTGCACGGCGAAGACGAAGGCCGCCACCAGACCGGCGAGCGGTGCCTGCTTCTCCTCCAGGATCTGTGCCGTGCGGCGGACGCTGACGCCGAGGCCGCCAGCGGCCAACACGCCGCCGCCAACTGACGTCCCGGCATTGATGAACCCGTCAGGGATGTGCATCCCACCTCCAGCCCGCTGTCTTCTGGTCAGCAGCCTAATCGAAGGCGCACGTTATTGCAATGAGTTCTCAGTAGTGGTCAGAGGGGGCATCTGCTGACGGGCGTTGCAGGCACCTTCCACGCTGCTTAAGCAAAAGCCGCAGGTGCGCACACCCCTGATTCGGGTAAATGTGGTTCTTCTCACCGATCCGTGGGTGGCCTCGGTCCGTCCGGGCAGGGACAGGCGCCGCTGCAGGCAACCGGCGCAGACCTGCGCCGATCTGGGCTGGCCACCGCCCGGCCGCACGTGTGAAGCGCCAGCGGGCGGGCGGCGTCCCTCGGCGTCCACGTGTCGAGACGGCCGGTGACAGCTTTCCCTCATAGCCGAGGGGAAACGTCGCCCGAGACTGCCCGGTCAGCTGCTGGCCTGCCGGTTTCCTCCACTCACGGAGGAAACCGGCAGCTCGGGCGGATCAGCCACCCACGGATGCGTGACAAGAGCCGCAAACATGGCGAGCGGCACCACCGACGATTTCGACAACTTCTCCGCGGCCGCGGAGCGTTCGTGCTCCTCGCCACCGGCACCCGCGGCCTGCGCCGGGCGGGCTCGACGAGCACGATGACGCGCAGCTACCAGTCGAAGCGATCTCGTCACCTACGGTAAACCAGTCCTCACCTGAGGCTAGGAATCCGCACGCCACCGCGCTACCCTCGCAGGACCGCCGGAGACCTTGCGGAGCCGTAACCAGCACAGACGGGGCGTCATGCACATTCCCGACGGGGTGCTCAGCTGGCGAATGGCAGTTGCCAGCGGCGTGGTGTCGCTCAGCGCCGTCAGCGCTTCGCTCGTCCACGGAGCGCGGCGGCTGCGGGAGCGGCAGCTCCCGATCATCGGGCTCGTGGCGGCGTTCCTCCTCATCGCGCAGACGATCCACATCCCGCTCGGCGTCGGGGTCAGCGCGCATCTGCTCGGCGGGGCGCTCGTCGCGATCCTCCTGGGGCCTTGGGTCGGGTTCCTGGTCGTCGCGACGGCCCTGCTGCTCGACGCCGGCGGGCTCGGGCACGGGGGGATCACCGCGCTGGGCGCCAACGTCGCGCTCACCGGCCTGATCGAGGGCATCGGGAGCTACCTGCTGTTCCGCATCCTCGTACCGCTGCTCCCGCGCACCCGGAAGGGTTTTCTCGTCGCCACCGCCATCGCCACCTGGACCACCGCCCTGGCCGCAGCCGCGGTCGGCAGCGCGCTGATCACCTACGGCGGGAGCCTCGGGACGCAACGCATCATGCTGGTGTTCACAACGGTGGTCGGCCTCCAGGCTGCGGTCGGCATCCTCCAAGCCGTGGTCACCACCGTCGCGGTCGGCGCGGTGATGGCGGCGCGGCCCGACCTCATGGCCACCCGCCACCTGCTGCCTCTGCCCTCGGCGGACCCGGCGCCGGTATAGCCGGGCCGCCAAAGCCGGACGGCGTGGAGTCGAGATGAGCAGGGGTCACGGGCACAGCGGGATCGAGGCGGTTGCTGCGGGCGACACGCCGGTCCACCGCCTGGACCCCCGGGTGAAGATCGTCGGGATGATCGGGCTCGTGATCGTCGCGGTGACGACGCCGGTGGGCGCGTGGGCGGCGTTCGCCTGCTACGGGCTGGTCCTCGCGGGCTTGAGCCTGACGGCGCGCCTGCCCCTGGCGTACGTGCTCCGCAGGCTGGCGATCGCGATCCCGTTCCTTCTGGCGGCAGCGCTCCTGCCGTTCGTCGTGCCGGACGGGACACGGCTCGCGCTGACGCTGGCGGCAAAGGCCACGACCGGCGTGCTCGCCACGGTCCTGCTCAGCTCGACGACGCCCTTCCCGCAACTGCTCCACGGGTTCGAGCGGCTGAGAGCGCCTCGACTGCTCGTGATGATCGTCGCGTTCATGTGGCGCTACCTCCACGTGATCGGCGAGGAGGTCTACCGCATGCGGATCGCGCGCCAGGCCCGTGGCTGCAAGGCGCGGTGGATCTGGCAAGCCGGCGCGCTGGGACAGACGGTCGGCGCGCTGTTCATCCGCTCGCTGGAGCGTGGGGAGCGCGTCTACCTCGCGATGGCCAGCCGCGGCTACCGGGGAGGCACTCCGACCGCGCTCGTTGCGCCGCTTGAGTTGCGGGCGGCCGACGTCGCGTTCGCGGCGGCCCTCGCGGCGGCCCTCGCGGTGGCTCGGGTGGCAGCCACGTGACGGCTCCCGCACTCGTCTGCGACGACCTCCACTTCGCCTACCCGGACGGGCAGCGCGCGCTGCGGGGCCTGTCGCTCGTCGTCCAGCGCGGCGAGCGGGTGGCGGTGCTCGGGCCCAACGGCGCCGGCAAGTCGACGCTCGCGCTCCACCTCAACGGCATCCTCGAGCCCCAGCGTGGCAGCGTCGTGGTAGGCGGGCTACGGGTGACGGAAAAGAACTCGAGGGAGATCCGCAGACGGGTCGGGATCGTGTTCCAGGATCCCGACGACATGCTGTTCATGCCGACGGTCCGTCAGGACGTCGCGTTCGGGCCGGCCAACCTCGGCCTGTCAGAGGCCGAGGTCGCCGAGCGCGTCGTGCGCGCGCTCGACATGGTCGGCATGCGCGCGTACGCCAACCGGCCGCCCCACCACCTGTCGTTCGGGCAGCGTAAGCGGGTGGCCGCCGCGGCGGTGCTGAGCATGGACCCCGAGATCCTCGTGCTGGACGAGCCGTCCTCCAACCTCGATCCTCGCGGCCGCCGGGAGTTCGGCGAGATCCTCGGCAGCCTGGACCTGACGATGCTCCTCGTCACCCACGATCTCCCGTACGCCTTTCAACTGTGCAACCGTGCGGTGATCATCGACCAGGGCACGCTCTGCGCCGACGGGCACATCCGCGACGTGCTCGCTGACCAGGCGCTGCTGCGGGCGCATGCGCTGGAGCTGCCGGTCGGGTTCACCTTGGCAGCCTTCGACCACTGACCTGCATCCCCCGTCCGGGGGTGGGCGAATGCACCTTTAGTACCCCGCGGCAGAAATACGCTGGCATTCGAGCGACCCTGCATCCACGCTCGCTGCGTTGCGCCTCGCTTACAGACGACCTCCGGGTATGCGCGCTCGGCGCGCCTTGCGAGCGCGGCGCAGGACCGCTCTCGGTGCGTCACCGTATTGCTGCCACGGAGTACTTGGCGGGTCAGGGGCGTCGAGGTGTTAATCTCGCGCTCTGCATTGCAGGGAGGCCGTCGCCGTGATCCGTCTCGACAATGTCACGAAGACCTATAAGCAGACCATCCTCGCGCTCGCCAATGTCTCGATGGACATCCAGAAGGGGGAGTTCGTCTTCCTCGTCGGGCCCTCGGGGTCGGGCAAGAGCACGTTCATCAAGCTGCTGCTCAAGGACGAGGACCCCGACCGCGGCGAGATCTTCGTGGCCGGCAAACGGCTGGGGGGGATGAAGAGCTGGCGGGTCCCCTCGCTGCGCCGCGAGCTCGGCTGCGTGTTCCAGGATTTCAAGCTGCTCGCGAACAAGACGATCTTCGAGAACGTCGCATTCGCGCTCGAGGTCATCGGCAAACCCCGCCAGGCGATCCACCGCACCGTCCCGGAGGTCCTCGAGCTCGTCGGGCTCGGGCACAAGACCAACGCGTACCCCCATGAGCTGTCCGGCGGCGAGCAGCAGCGCGTCTCCATCGCCCGCGCGTTCGTCAACCGGCCGCGGATCCTGCTGTGCGACGAGCCGACCGGCAACCTCGACCCCAACACCAGCGTGGGCATCATGAAGCTGCTCGACCGGATCAACCGCACCGGCACCACGGTAGTGATGGCGACCCACGACCAGCACATCGTCGACTCGATGCGCCGGCGGGTGATCGAGCTCCACGGCGGCCAGCTCGTGCGCGACCAGAGCCGGGGGATGTACGGCTATGGGGCCTAGGTGGCACTACCTGTTCAACGAGATCGGCGTCGGCCTACGCCGCAACCTGCTCATGACGATCGCGACCGTCGTCACGGTCACCGTCAGCCTCGCGCTGCTCGGCGCGGGGCTGCTCGTCCAGCGACAGGTCACCGTGGCGCAACAGGTGCTCTACTCCCAGGTCGAGGTCTCGCTGTTCCTGGTCGACAACATCTCCCAGCAGCAGCGTGACTCGCTGGAGTCGGACCTCCGGGCGAACCCGGTGGTCGAGAACGTCTTCTACGTGTCCAAAGAGCAGGCGTACAAGGACTTCCAGCGGATGGCGAACGGAGAGCAGGCGGTGCTCGCCGGTCTCGGCCCCGACGCCCTGCCCGCGTCGTTCCGCGCCAAGCTGAAAGACCCACAGCAATACCAGGTGGTCGCCTCCCAGTTCGCCCGGTACCCCGGCGTCGATGAGATCGTCGACCAGCGCGACACGCTCGAGAAGTTCTTCCAGGTGATGAACGCGCTGCGCAACGGGGCGATCGCGGTCGCGCTGCTCCAGCTCGTGGCCGCCGCCGCGCTGATCTCGAACACGATCCGCGTCACGGCCTTCGCGCGCCGCGAGCAGACCGGGATCATGAAGCTCGTCGGGGCGACGAACTGGTACATCCGGCTGCCGTTCGTCGCCGAGGGGATCATCGCGGGCGTCGTGGGCGCGCTCACGGCCGGCGTGCTGCTCGTCGTCGGCGAGATCACGCTGCTCTCCCGGCTGCGCAGCACCCTCCGGTTCATCCCGTTCATCAACCTCTCCGACGTGCTCGGGATGATCCCGCTGCTCGTGCTGATCGGCGCGGGGATCGCCTCGATCGCGTCCGTGCTCTCGCTCCGCCGTTTCCTGGCCGTCTGACGCCGCCGGGCGATCGACGTGGAGCATCCGCATGGCAGGCTGGCCCGCATGACCGGTCTGCGCGCGGATTTCGAGCCACGCCTTCGGCGCTCGCGCCTCACGCGCGCAGTCGGCTGCGCGCTCGCCGTGGTGCTGGTCTGCGCGGTCGTGCTGGCGAGCTACCGCATCGGCGTCCACCGCGGCGCGGTGGCGGCCCTCCCCCCCGAGTTCGGCACGCTCGGTGAGCTGTACGGGCGTCTCGAGCGCCAGGCCATGCGCGTTCCCGAGAACGGCGTGCTCGCGAAAGGCGCGGTCGAGGGCATGCTCGGCGCGCTGGGCGACCGCCACGCCGCGTACTACGACACCAAGGACTTCGCCGCGTTCACCCAGATGCTCGAAGGCGAGCTGTCGGGGGTCGGCATCCGCATCGACGACAGCGAGCAGGGACCGGTGGTCGTCAGCGTCCTGGCGTCCACGCCGGCCGCCAAAGCCGGCGTGATGGCGGGGGAGCGGATCGTGTCCGTCAACGGCCGCGACGTGCGCAAGCTGTCGACGGACCGCATCGCCGCGCTCATCACCGGCCAGCCGGGCACCCCGGTCACGATCGGCTTCGAGGGCGGGCCGACCGGCCCCCGCGAGCTGCGCATCATCCGCTCCAGGATCCAACTGCCCGACGTCGAGTCCCGGCTCGAGGACAGGATCGGGTACGTCACCCTGCTCCAGTTCTCGAACCACGTCGGCGCGCGGGTCCGGCAGGCCGCCACCGACCTCGCCGCGAAGGGGGCGCGCGGGATCGTGCTCGACCTGCGTGGCAACCCCGGTGGGCTGCTCCGCGAGGCCGTCGGCGTCGCGAGCGTGTTCGTCGAGGACGGCGTGATCGTGACCGTCCGCAGCCGGGGTGATGCGAGCAGCGCTGGACAGGTCTACCGCGCGGAGGGTGACGCGTTCGAGAGCCTCCCGCTCGTCGTGCTCGTTGACGGCGGGTCCGCCAGCGCGAGCGAGATCGTCGCGGGCGCGATCCAAGACCTGCGGCGCGGCGAGGTCGTCGGCGAGAAGACCTACGGCAAGGGCACGGTCCAGACCGTCGAGGCCCTCCAAGACGGCGGCGGGGTCAAGTTCACGACCGCCGAGTACCTCACGTCCTCCGGCGACTCGATCGAGGGCGCCGGGGTGACTCCCGACCGCAAGGTCTCCGGCGCCGACGCCCAACTCGCCGCCGCCCGCGAGGAACTCGTGCACCTGTTCGCGGTCGCGTCGCGGTAGCGTCTTCGGAATGGCGAAAAAGGCAAAGGCAAAGGACAAAGACACCATCGCGGTCAACCGGCGGGCTCGGTTCGACTACGACGTCACCGACACGGTCGAGGTCGGCCTCGTCTTGACGGGCACGGAGGTCAAGTCGCTGCGCGCGGGCAAGGCCTCGATCGCCGAGGCGTTCGCGACCATCCGCCATGGCGAGCTGTGGCTGGTCCAGGCGAACATCCCCGAGTACGAGTTCGGCAACCGCCAGAACCACGACCCGACCCGCCAGCGCAAGCTCCTCGCCCACCGCGACGAGATCGCCGAGCTCACCCGCTTCACCCAAGAGCAGGGGCGGACGCTCATCCCCCTGCGGCTGTACTGGCGGGACGGGAAGGTGAAGCTGCTCCTCGGCCTCGCGCAGGGCAAAGCGCTCCACGACAAGCGCGCCACGATCGCTGAGCGCGACGCCCAGCGCCAGATCGACCGCGCCCTGCGCACCCGCCAACGGAGCTGAGGGCGCCCGGCTACACTGGCAGCTCTTGACAACCGCATACGGTTCTCGGGGGTGACTGGTTTCGACAGGTGTCAGTCGGTCCTGGGAGAGCGAGCCGAGTACTCCGGGTCATCTCGAAAATCTGCCCGGAAACCTTCATAGGTGCCGAAGACAACTTCGCCCTGGCGGCCTAACTAGGCCGCCCGTCCGCCCTCACTTGCCTGGGGTGAGGGACCGGGCGTCGTAACCAGGCTCCACCTGGCGGTCGCCACCACCGGCCGCCGGGGACACCTGCGTGGTGTACGGCCGCCAACTGCCCGGTCCCGGGGCCAGGCGGCCCGACAATCCACCGGGATCTACGCTCGTAGCGCTCCTGGCATCGAGGCATCTGGACCCGGGTTCGAGCCCCGGCACCTCCACGAGCGCTCGGAGTCCACTCTGAGCGCTGGCTAGACCCCTCCGAGATGTTGCGCAGCCGACCCCGCGAGCGGCGGGGGGCGGCCCCGGCTGGCCTCAGGTTTGGTGCCGGTCGAAGATGCCTTGTAGGCGCTCGGCATCGCCGGTCGCGTCCTTCAACTCCAACAGCGGGAGAACCTCGTGCCAGACGATCTCCCGGTCAAGATCGGGACCCTGGCGCACGATCACCCCTTCAACGTCAAGCCAATCGCGCTCACGCCCCGCGAACACCTTGTGCACCACCAGATCCTCCGCACTGCAGGTCCGCAAGGTCAGATCCTTGCCGACGGCGAACGGCGACGACCGGACGACCGACCGTTCCTCAAACGGCAACGCTCCCAGCGCGACATCGATCGGCACGCCGTTGCGTGCGCTGACGAGCACAACACGGGTGTGCAACGCGAACTCCCGCGCATCCTCGATTCTGGCGGGGAATCGTTCCAGGAGCGCATCGACGAAGGCCGCTTCCCTGCCGTACCCCACGATCAAGGTGAGGTCGACGTCACGCGTCAGCCTGGGCTCGCCTCACCGCAGGACGGCCAGCCCGCCGATGAAACAGAATCGCCACCGCCGGCTGGAGCAGACACCCTCTGGAGGGCGGCCGCGAAGATCGGATTCACGGGCGCGCCCGGGCGAACAGCCGTTGCTGCTCGACCAGACCGCACTCACCTTCCTTTGCAGGCAGCCGGTCGACCAACCAGAGCAGCGCGTCAGCAGCCGCCAGCGCCTCTTGGTCGCTCAACGCGCGGAGCTCCCGGGCCCACACCTCGGCGAGCGCCTTCCCGGCCGCTTGCCACTGCTGGACAACCGCACGCGCCAGATGATCCTCGCGGTCCACACCGCCAGCCTACGCCCGCCGATCTCATAGACGAACGCCGAGCCAGCCGCGCGCTCATGCGGAGCAGCTCAGGCTGGCGCCTCCGTGGAGTCTCCGAGCGTAGCTTCGAGTTCTGTGAGCCATTCCTTGGCTTGGCGGGGTGTGCGGAAGCGGAGGACCTTCACGCCAAAGGCGGAGGCCTCGGCGGCGTAACGAGCGTACCTGTCACGGTTGGTCAACCATTTGCGGACGGCGTTGCTGAGCACGGAGCGGCGTGAGAAGAACGCGCGTTGCCAGGTGAAGCCGCTCGGGGCGGCTTCGCGGTTCGTGAGGCGTCGCAGGTTACGGCATGTGACTCGCCACACGATCAGCGGCAGCTTGTAGTCGAGCCAGACGAGCGTGTCGGCGCGGTGCCAGGTGACGTCGCGCAGCTTGCTGTAGTTGCCGTCCACGATCCAGGAGTCGGTCGAGGTGAGCTGGGCCGCCTGGTTACGGAATTCCTCCAGCGGGAGGGGGCCGTTCTCGGTGAAAAGGATGCGGTCGAGGTCGTGGTGTGGCGCGTCGAGCATCTTGGCGAGTCGGATCGCCAGGATGGTTTTCCCCGTTCCGGGAAGGCCGAAGACGGCAACGCGTCGCATCAGGCGCTCGCAAGGGTCGGGTACAGGGCTCGCTCGGCGAGTTCGGGGTGGCAGCGGAGGCGGGCGAGGTAGCCGCGCTGGAACGCCTGCCGGGCAGCGAGTTCCCCGTCGCTGACTGTACCGACGCCTTTGCGGATCCTGACCACGGTCGCGTCGATTACCGAGACGCCGGCGCCGCCCAGGTCGGAGAACACGTTGAGCCGCACATACGCATACAGCCGGCCTTTGTGTTCGCTGAAGCATATGGAGTAGGCGAGGTCGGCCAGCGGGTACACGTGCGTGGTCCAGTGGCGGTTGCGGGGGTCTTCGTAGGCCGCCGTGTCATGGAGCAGGCTGGGACGCAGGGCGGACAGGTAGTGGCCGAGCGCCTCTCGGCTGGCGGGAGTCAGGGGCAGATCGACGTCGCGCACCTGATCGGTCCAGAGCGTGGGACGCTGCCATCGCCCGCTGCTGCCGGTCAGGCATGCAGCGGCGATTCGGTCGTAGATGTGCCGTAGCGTGCTGTGCAGCCCGCACAGGTCGGTGTAGAGGGCGGGATCGGTGAACGCCGCCCAGCCGCCGCACACTCGTAGTTGCAGCGCGGCGGTGGCAGCGGGCGAGGACAGTGGTTCGACGACGCGTAGCGTGCGTAGCCGGATGTCAGCCAGGCAGTCGGCGGCCAGCAGGGCGCCGAGCACACCGGCCTCGTCGACCGTGCGTCGTCGCTGTGGCGGGGGGTAGGCCTGTGCCGGCATCGTGAGCGCTGCGACGCGAGCGAGCTCGTCGGCGGAGCGGCCGACGAGATGCGCGTGAAAACGCTTCTCACCCTGAATGGACTCCCGGTCGACGGTGGCCGGGTCATAGCTCCACGACACGGTCGGATACAGACGGCGGTCTTGGCAGTACTCGACGAAACACGCCGTCAGTGCGCCGACCGCGGCGCCGAACCTCGCGGAGTGGTCGTGCAGGCCTGACCGCAGCGCCGGCCCTGCCGACATCAGCATGATCTCGAACAGCGCATGCGGGTGGCGCTTGTCGATCAGCATGTAGGCCTCGTCAGGCCCAAAGCCGATGTGGGCGAGCACGTCGGTCCGTCCGTAGATATGGGGCAAGTCTTGTAACAGGCGAGGCGTGGCTTTGGCGCTCGAGCCCCGCTTGCGCTTGGCTGTGAGCGGATCGGCGACCGGAACCATCGCTCGTGCGGCCTCCAGCTCGGGCGGCAATAGGTGGCACCGACTGCAGCGCCTCGCCCCCGCAACCTGGAGCGGCCCGTGGACCAGCCGTTCGGACGCCGAGTGCTGGGCCGACGAGTCCGTCACTGGGTTCTCTTCAGCGCAGCGGCCCGGGTCGGCCTGGCGCCAGTGGTTCATAGCGGCCTCCAGCTTTAATATGCTAGTTTGCCAAGTAGCCTAAGAAACCTTAATAGCGCACTCGTCTCGCTGTCAACGCCTAGGATCAGTGACGCGAACTGTCACGCGCGGAAGAGAGGGATCGATGGCAAGACGCGCGCGCTTCGAGAAGATTGCCGACGATCTCCGTGAAGCGATCGTGCGCGGCGACTACCGGCCCGGTGACGCCTTG
Source organism: Egibacteraceae bacterium (assembly GCA_050743125.1). Classification (GTDB taxonomy): domain Bacteria; phylum Actinomycetota; class Nitriliruptoria; order Euzebyales; family Egibacteraceae; genus JBOGEB01. The sequence goes on along the minus strand of JBOGEB010000018.1, from coordinate 21,165 downwards.
CCCAAGCTGGACGACCTCGCCGCGGCCTTCGCGGTCTCGCGCGACACTGTCCTCAACGCCATCCGTGCGCTTCGTGAAGAGGGCTGGCTGGAAGTCCGCCGAGGCCAAGGCACCTTCCTCCGCTTCGGCCGGGTTGTCGCCTGTCGGTACCGGCCGGACATGCCTCGTGGCGGGCCGTGGACTACAGCCATCGCTACCGCTGGACGGTCCGGCTCCATCCGGCCGCTAGGGATCGACATGATCACCACAGGCCGCCGCGAGGCCTCGTGGCTGCAGATTCCCATCGGCACCGAGGTCATCGTCCGCCGCCGGCACCTCATCGACTCGCAGGGCGAGCCGATCCAGCTCTACGACTCCTACCTGCCACGAGAGCTGGTCAAGGACAGTCCTTTGGGAGGCCCGACCGTGGCGCATGGCGGGGTCTACCGCAGCCTCGAACGCATCGGCCATCCGCCGGCGCAGATGGGTGAAGAGATCTCAGCCCGCATGCCCACCCCTAGCGAGGCATCCGTCCTACGTCTCGGCAAGCGCACCCCTGTCCTGGAGGTTGTCCGGGTCACGCGTGATGAGTCCGGACAGGTCGTAGAGGCCTTGCACATCGTCGCCGCTGCCGACCGCAACGTGCTCGTCTACGACGGCCTGCCGATCGCCCGCGGCCAGTACTGAACGGCTGAGGCAGTTCATGCGATGCATCCCTACCCGCCCGCTGATTCCGGGGGTCTCAGCAGCGTAGTTTCCTCAGAACCAACAGCGCCTCAGGATTCACTCTGAGCGCTGTTGGAGGTGCATCCTCACCCCGCTCTGTCAGGACACTGAGAATCCGCCGTCGATGAAGATGGTCTGGCCGGTCACGAAGTCCGAGGCGGGGCTTGCCAGGAACACCGCGACGCCTCGGAAGTCCTCTGGCTGGCCGTTGCGGCCGATCATTGTGCGCGCCGCCATTGCGGCGACCTGGGCCGGGTCCGCGTAGACCGCCTCCGTGAGCGGTGTACGCACGGATCCAGGCGCGATCGCGTTGCAGCACACGCCGTGCCGGGACCAGGCCTCGGCCTGAGACCGGGTGAGCGCGACGACGCCCGCCTTGGAGACCCCGTACGCGCCGCTGTTCCCGAACGCGCGGAGCGACTGCTGCGAGGCGATGTTGATGATCCGTCCCCAGCCACGGGCCGCCATACCAGGCCCGAAGCGCTGCCCGAGAAGGAACGGGGCGTCGAGGTTGACGGCCATGGTCCGGTCCCAGTCCTCGACGCGCTGCGCGTCGAGCGGCGGCCGGAGGTTGACGGCGGCGGCGTTGACGAGGATGTCGGGCTCACCGAACAGCAGCGCCGCCGCGTCCGCCGCGCGCTCCAGGGCCACCCGATCGCCGAGATCCGCACTCACATGGGCCGCCTGGCACCCCGCCGCCTTCAGGGCGCCGGCCGTCTCGGTGAGCTCGCGCTCGCGACGCGCCACCAGGATCAGCTTGGCGCCCGCCTGCCCCAACGCCTCGGCCATCGCCCGCCCGATGCCGGAATTTCCGCCGGTCACCACCGCGACGCGGCCGGTCAGCGAGAACAGCTCGTCGAAAAACGCGGTCATCCAGCCGAAGTCGTGGTCACCAGCTGATCTTCTCGCAGCCCTCGTGGGTGTCGGGCTCGACCTGCAAGGTCGCGTGGTCGATGCCGTAGCCGTGGCTGAGCAGGTCGCGGGCGCGGTCGAGCACCCCGTGGGCGTCCGCGTCGGCGGCGACCATCAGGTGGGCTGAGGCGACGTCCATCGCCGAGGTCAGCGTCCACACGTGCAGATCGTGCACGTCGACCACACCGTCGAGCGCGGCCAGCTCGCAGCGGAGCTGGTCAAGGCTCACGTGGGCGGGGGACGCCTGGACGAGGATGCGCAGCGCCTCACTCCCGACCCTCCACGCCCTGGGAAGAATGAACAGGCCGATGCCGGCGGCGATCAGCGGGTCCGCGTACGGCCAGCCGGTCACCAGCAAGACGGCCGCGGCGACGATCACACCGATCGAGCCGATCGTGTCAGCGAGCACCTCCAGGTAAGCGCCCTCGACGTTCAGGCTCTCCTTCGACCCCTCCCGCAGCAGCGCAAACGCCACGAGGTTCGCGACCAACCCCACCACGGCCACCGCGAGCATCGGCCCACTGAGCACCTCCGGCGGGTCGGCGATCCGGCGGGCCGCCTCCACCAGCACGTACACCGCCACCCCGAACAGCAGCACCGCGTTGGCGAGCGCGGCCAGAATCTCCAGCCGATACAGGCCGAAGCTGCGCTCCGGACGGTGACGGCCGCTGGCCGCGACCTGGATGGCGGCCAGCGCCATGCCCAGGCCGACGACGTCCGTGAACATATGCCCGGCGTCGGACAACAACGCCAGCGAGTTCGTTGCCAGCCCAGCGGCGACCTCGACCAGGAAGAACGCGGCGATCAACCCGAACGCCCAGATCAGCCGGGCCTTGTGCCGACCGCCAGCGCTCACCGCGCATCCGTGCTTGTGATCACCGCTCACGTCTGCCAAGGCTACACAGGACCGCAGACCCGATAAAGCACGCGCGGTGACCTGGAGAGCGTGGCGACCGCGATCGAGCTCCTCAACCGATCATTGCCGGCGCCGCGATGGCGTTCTCGTCGGTCAGCGTCGTCACGAGTTCGCTGCGGCTGCGCTGCTTCGGGTGACGTGGCTAACCCCGAGCCTCGGGCCGCTGTGGTCAACGGGCGTGGCTGCTCCTCGGATGCGTCGCGGCCCTGGTCGTGGTCGCTGCCGGGGTGATGTGGCTGCTCAGCTCGGACTCGTGGCGCCGCCACGGCCCGGTCCGTGCACTGGCGCAGTTGGGCCTGTTCTACCTGGACGAGCCGGCCCCGGCGCTCGACGGCCTGGGCGTGCACCGGTGGTGTGTCGGCTGCAAGCCCCCCGACGTCACCGTGGACGGCCAGGTGGTCGAGCCGGTGACCCCGCGGTCGGAGCCGCCGACGGGCAGCTCGGCCCCGGGTACGCGATCATCGACGCCCGTGGCCGTGTGCGCGGCCGGACGTTCGACCCCGAGGTCTCCGCCCATGCGCGGGAGATCCGCGTGCTGCTGAGAACAGCTCGACCGCGTCCTGGTGACAGGTGCTGTCACCAGCCGCCTGCAGCAGGGCGAGCCGTCCCACAGCTCCACCTCATGGAATCCCTCGTGCTCGCGCAGGATGAGTTGGCGAACGGGTCACCCCGCGTGCGCCTGGACGCTCTCGGGGATCGGCAGGTCTGGGATGAGCCCCCTGCGGCGTGCCTCAGCCTGGATGTGTGGGGGCATCGCGCGCGCATCGACGACGAAGCCGTTCACCTCGATCAGCCAGGCGGTGGGGTGGTTCTCCAGCAGCTCGCGCCGGCAGAACTCGACGTCCGAGCGATCCAGCTTCAGCGTGTCGCGGATCAGCTTGGACTTGTTCGCGATCGTGGACTTCGACATGCCGAGCAGCGCCGCCAGCTGGTCGCCGGTGAGATGCGGCGACTGCGACCGGTCGAAAAGATAGTTCACCGAGCCCACGGTATAGATCGCCGTCGCTGCCCAGATCCGCAGGTCCCCGCGGAGGAGCGGGGAGGGGCGCTTGCGCGCGAGCTTGGCGACCAGCCGCCGGCACAGCTCGGCGTACTCCGCGTCGAGGTGCTCGACGCAGAACCCGTCGGTGAGACCAATGATCTGCTCCACGTCGTCGCGGAGCGCCTTCGGAACCCGCAGCTCGTCCAGGGGCACAGCCATCACATCGCCCTTCTCTCGAGTGCTCGAGACAACCCTTGTGAACCTCACGCGTGTAGTTTAGTCGGCGAAGAGGATCGCGGCCAAGGGCGTGTGGATCACTGGCACGCCTGTGCGATCTGCTCATCAAGAATGGAGGAAAGACATGACCACTCGGAAGCTGCGCACGCCGGCCCTGGACGCGCTGCTACCGCAGGAGCGGGCCACCGTGTTGGCCGAGTTGCTGGCTGCGCACCCGGAGCTGGCGGAGGCTGCGGAGCGGCTGGCCACCGAGCATCTTGCGACCGCCGACCGCGATGCCGTCGCCGAAGAAGTCGCATCGGACCTGCGGTCACTGGAGGTCGAGGACGTGTGGGAGCGGACGGGCCGGCAGCCCGGATTGGGCTACGTGCACGAGAACGAGGCTGCCTCCATGGTGGCCGAGGAAACGGTCCAGCCGTACGTGGACGACATGAAGCGTGTCGCCAAGCTGGGCATGCACGCCGCGGCGCGTGAGCTCTGCCTCGGCATACTGATCGGCTTGTACGACTGCAGGGATGAGGACGACGATTCGGCGCTGGGGCGGGCGCCCGCAGCCGACTTCACCGCTGACCACGCGGACTACGTGGTCAGAGAACTCCGCAGCGCCGGTCTCGACCTGCCGCAGGATGCGCTCGCCGCGGCGGTGCCGGACTGGGCCGAATTCCTGGAGCGACAAGCCAGGTAGCGCCAGGTCGTCGCGTCAGCGCTCGGCGACGAGCGCGGTGTAGCGCTCCTTGCCCAGCCGCTCGCTGCGGCGGTCGAGCAGGTGGAAGCCTGCAGGCTCGACCTCGGCGATCTTCTCGTCCGGCACCCCCGCGATCCGGGACCGGTCGAACCGCCCACCGTCCTCCAGGTGCTCGCGCAGGACCACGACGAGCCGACCGCCGGGCGTGAGCACACGGCACAGCTCGCACAGGCCGTCCTCGGCGGACAGCCAGAACATGGCGGTGTTCACCGCGCAACCGTTCGTTGGAATATCCCAGCGCCTCGGCCGACCCCACGCGCAGCTCGACCCGACCCGAGTGAACCGCAGCCTGGTTGCGCCGGGTCGCCTGCGCAACCATCACCTCCGAGTGGTCCACGTCGGCGACCGCGACGCCTGGCCCGCACCCGACGTCCAGGACCCGGTCGGTGGGCTGCACGTCGAGCAACTCGACCGCCCAGGCGTTGACCAGCGCGTTCCCGCGCGCCATCAGCGCGCCGGCCAGCCGGCCCCCAAGCCCGGACGGTCGGGCGAACTGGGCGAAGAACCGCTCTTTGAGGCCCGTGTGTGTCACGTGAGCACCAGCGTCGCGAGCAGGGGGAGATGGTCGCTGGTGGCAGGTGGGCCGACCGTCAGCTCGCGGACGAGCAGGCCACCGGTGACGAGGAGCTGATCGGTCTGGATCTTCGGTTCCCAGGCGGGGTAGGTGGGGGCGCCGCCGGCGTGCGCCCACCGCGTCCCCGACAGGGCCAGGCGGGCGCCCCAGGCAGGCAGGTTAAGGTCCCCGAGCAACGCGGCGGCGCCGTGGCCGCGCCGCGCCTGCGCGAAGCGGGCCGCCGCCCTGAGCTGCGCCACGCACCGCCAGGGCAGGTAGGACAGATGCGTGGTCGTGACCCGGACGAGCCCCCCGTCCGCGGCGACGGACGCCGACAACGCCACTCGCGGCTCGTGGTCCCAGCCTGGCTTCTGCGGCGAGGCACGAAGCTTCCGCTGTCCGTCGCCGCCGCCAGGCAGCGCCCGCCGCTGGACGTCGGCCAGTGGCAGGCGGCTGAGCAGCCCGACGCCGTAGGCGGGCACTGCGGCATCCTCGGGGGGGCAGGCCGACCACCGGGTGTCCGGGTCGCCGAGCAGCGCCGGCGCGAACGCGCCGTGCCAGCCGAGCAGCTCCGCCAACCTCGCGACCTGGTCGACGCCGCCCGTGCGCTCGAGGCCACGGTCGACCTCCTGGACGGCGACGACGTCGGCCTCCAGGCCGGCGATCACCGCGCAGGCCCCGTCGAGATCGACCATGCCAGTGCGGAAGTCAAGGCCATGGAGCAGGTTGTAGGTCGCGATGCGCAGCGCCCGCCTCACAGATGAGGCCGGGCCAGGAAGCGTGCCAGCGCCGCCCGGTTGCCGTGGACCTCCACATCCTCGGGTGAGCGCCGGCGCCACAGAAGCAGCAGCAGATCGGACGCCGTCGCCCGCACTGCGGCGTCGCCCTTGCCGTGGGTCCGCTCCACCTGGCAGGCGCCGTCTCCGGCCCGCACCACCCATTCGCCGTCAGCGTCGGTGGCGTGCAGGTGAATGGTCTGGGCCGGGCCTTCGAGGTGGGTTGGGCGGCCGGGCAGACCTACGTCCAAGAACTCGTCGACCCCGTCCACGGCGAGTAGCGGCTCGATCGGCTCGTCCCGGCCGACGGCGGCGAGGGCGTCCCAGCAGCGCACCGCCGTCTCCTGCGCCATACGCCGCTGGATGAAGCCCACGTTCTTCTGGGGCGCCCACGTCCAGGCTGGTGTCGCTGGGTCGAGCTCGGTGAGCGTTTCCATGGTTTCGTCAAGACCCGCGCGGAACCAGGCCACCAGCTCGCCGTCGGCCGGCCGGTCTGGCTCGGTGTAGGCCTCGGGCCCGGCAATGACGCCAGAGGCGTTCTGCCGCCAGAAGGTATGGACGCTGCCCAGATGCCAGACGAGGTCGGCGACGGTCCACTCGGGGCAGCTAGGCACTGCCCGGTCGAGCGCGCCCTCGGCCGTGTCGGCCATCCTGGTGCCGTAACGGCGCAGCGCGGCCAGATACTCAGCCGGCTCCATACCGGCAGGCTAGCAGCGACCGTGGACGCGGAGCGCGGGGCGGAGCGCGCGGCGGACCGGACCGAGCTGGAGCACGTAGACCTCGTCGGCCCGGTCGGCCAGCGCCTGCCACCAGGCCGGGTGGGACTCGATGAGCACCTCGGGCACAAGGAAATCGGCGGCCGGTGAGATGCCTGGGCTCCCGTGCACGCCGACGACCCGGTAGCCCAGCCGCTCGACCGCCTCGGCGTGCTCGGCGGCGACGTCCTCGGTCGAGAACGCCACGGTGACCGCGTGGCCTTCCGGGAGGGGTGGCAGCTCCTCGGCCCAGCACTCGTGCTCGATGACGAGGCGCGCGAGCGCGCCGCCGTCCGGCTCCACCAGCCTGTTCCGCATCGCCGCGCATTGTGGCGGGCGAACGGCCGACAGTCACGGATGCGCAACGGCAACGCCGCCGGAGGTGAGGACAGCGCTGGACCAGCAGCAGGGCGACGGCTACAACTGGAACGGCTGGGGAAGCGGAACCCGGTAGCCAAACCCGTCAAAGGACCGCACATGAGGAACCGGCCCGCGACGATCGGTGCGCTGCGCGCAGCGGGGTACCCCGACCGGACGGTGAAGCAGGAGGTTGCGGCGAACGCGGCGGCCAGGCTGCGCTCGGGACAGCCGCTGGTCGACGGGCTGGTCGGGTTCGACGACACGGTCCTGCCCGCGCTGGAGACCGCGCTGCTCGCCGGGCACGACGTGATCCTCCTTGGCGAGCGCGGCCAGGCGAAGAGCCGGATCCTCCGCTCGCTGGTGAGCCTGCTCGACGAGGAGGTCCCGGTCGTGGCGGGAAGCGAGGTGAACGACCACCCGCTCCACCCGTTCTCGCCGGGCGCGCTCGCGCTGATCCGCGAGCACGGCGACGACACGCCCCTCACCTGGATCGGGCGGGACCGGCGGTTCACGGAGAAGCTCGCCACCCCGGACATCGCGGTCGCCGACCTGATCGGCGACGTCGACCCGATCAAGGTCGCCCAGGGCCGCTACCTCGCCGACGAGCTGACGATCCACTTCGGGCTCGTGCCGCGCCACAACCGCGGGATCGTCGCGATCAACGAGCTGCCGGACCTGGCCGAGCGCATCCAGGTCGCGCTCCTCAACGTGATGGAGGAGCGGGACGTCCAGGTCCGCGGCTACTCGTTACGTCTGCCGCTCGACCTGCTCGTCGTCGCGACCGCGAACCCCGAGGACTACACGAACCGCGGCCGGATCATCACCCCGCTGAAGGACCGCTTCGGCGCCGAGGTCCGCACGCACTACCCGCGCTCCACCGCCGAGGAGATCGCGGTGATACGGCAGGAGGCACACCTCCCGGACACCCTCGCCTTCGGCTTAAGCGAGCCGGTCGTCGTGCCGCCGTTCATGTGCGAGGTGCTCGCCGTGTTCACCCGGGCGCTGCGCGGCGCGCCGGAGGTCAACCAGCGGTCCGGCGTGTCGGTGCGGTTCTCGATCGGCAACTACGAGACCCTCGCCGCCTCAGCGGTCCGCCGCGCGGTCCGCACGGGCGAGAAGCGGGCGGTCGCCCGCCCGTCCGACCTCACGCAGGTGCTGTCCGCGGGGATCGGCAAGGTCGAGTTCGAGACGTTCGAGGAGGGCTGCGAGCCCGAGATCCTCTTCCGGATCCTGCGGCGCGCCCTGCTCGAGGTGTTCCGCCGCCGCGTCGGCGGAGTGGACCTGTCCCGGCTCGTGGCCTGGTTCGACGAGGGTGGCGCCGTCGAGACCGGCGACCTCGTGCCAGGCAGGGAGCTGCTCGCCCAGCTCGACCGTGTGCCCGGCTTGGCTCGGCTGCTCAAGGCGTTGAGGATCGAGGCCGAGTCGCCCGACCTGGCCGCCGCCGCGCTCGAGTTCGCGCTCGAGGGGCTGCACCTGTCCCGCAAGCTCGACCGAAACGACGTCGGTCCGGGCGCGTACCGGTACGCGGCGAGGTAGGGGGCCGCCATGCGGGTCCGGTACGGGCGCTGGTCGGGCACCCAGGAGCCGTTCCCCGCTGGCGTCACCGCGGACGAGGTGCTCTCGGAGCTGTCCGACGACCTCCTGGGCGGCCTCGGGGCCGATCGGGCGCTCGAGCGGCTGCTCCGCCGGGGGCTGTCCGGTCGGGTCGCCGGGCTCGACGCGCTCCGCCGGCGGGTCGAGGCGGCGCGTCGGCGTGAGCTGTCCCGGATGGGCCTGGAGTCACCGCTCCGCCGGGTCGCCGAGCGCTTGGACGAGATTCTCGACCGCGAGCGCACCGCGCTTGCGTTCGACGCCGACTCCGCGCGCGCTGCTGCGAAGCTCGACCAGCTCGACGACCTGCCGAGCGACGTCGCCGCCCGCCTCGGCGCGCTCGAGCGCTACGACTGGACCGATCCCCAGGCCGGCCAGGACTTTCGCGCGCTGCTGGCTGAGCTCCGCCGTGACGTCGCGCAGGCGACGTTCGGGCGGCTCGCGTCCGCCCTGGGGTCCATGACCGCGGCCGACCTCCAGCGGATGCGCGACCTGCTCGCCGACCTCAACGCGATGATCGGGAAGCGCGACTGTGGCGAGGACGTGACCGAGGATTTCGCCAGGTTCAAGCAGTGCTACCCCGACGTGGCCGGCGACGCCGAGACCCTCGAGGAGCTGCTGGACGAGCTCGCGCGGCGGATGGCGGCGATGTCGAGCCTGATGGCGGGCCTCGACCCTGTCCAGCGCAGCCAGCTCGCCGCGATGGCGGGCCAGCTGCTCGGGGACCTCGACCTGGCGTTCCAGGCGCAGCAGCTCCGACGGGCGCTGGAGGGCGTCTACCCGCAGCTGTCCTGGGGGACACCGCCGGAGGGGGCGTGGCAGACCGGCGACGAGGAGGGCTCGCTGTCGGAGGCCGTCGACTGGATCGAGCATCTCCAGTCCTACGAGGACCTCTCGAAAGCGCTCGGCCAGGAGTACCCCGGCGCCCGCCTGGAGGACATCGACCCCGAAGCGCTGCGCCAGGCGCTTGGCGACGAGGCGGTCCGCGACCTGCACGCGCTGCGGGAGATCGAGCGGGTCCTGGAGCAGGCCGGCGCGGCCCGCCGCCACCACGGCCGCCTGGAGCTCACCCCACGCGGCATCCGCAAGCTCGGTGAGCGGACGCTCGCGAGCATCTACGACCGCGCCGTCACTGGGGCGACCGGCGCGCACCGCACCCCCGCCTCTGGTGGCGACGGCGAGCTGACCGGCTCCACCCGGCCGCTGCGCTTCGGCGACCCGTTCCGCCTGGACGTCGGCCGCACCATCCGCAACGGGATGCTCCGGGAGGCCGGGGGGAGGGTGGTCGCGCAGCGGCCGCCGACGGGTGGGGATCCGACTGGGAGGGCGGTGCAGCTCACGCCCGAGGACTTCGAGCTCGCCGAGGCCGAGCGACGGGTCCGCGTCGCGACGGTGCTGCTGCTCGACATGTCATTCTCCATGCCGCTGCGGGGGAACTGGGTGCCCGCAAAACGGGTCGCGCTCGCGCTCGCGTCCCTCGTGTCGTCAAAGTTCCCCGAGGACCGCTTCTACGTCGTCGGGTTCAGCGACTACGCCCGCCAGCTACAGCCACGAGACCTCATCGCGACCGGCTGGGAGCGGGTGTACGGCACGAACATGCAGCACGCGCTCATGATCGCCAGGCGGCTGCTCGGGGCGCACCCCGGCGCGGAGCGGCAGGTGGTCATGGTCACCGACGGCGAGCCCACCGCCCATCTGGAGGGTGGCGCCGCCTACTTCGCCTGGCCGCCTGAGCCGAAGACGCTCCGCCTCACCATCGCCGAGGCCGCCCGGCTGTCCCGGACCGGGGCCACGCTCAACGTGTTCCTCCTCGACCACGACCCCGGCTCGGCCGTGTTCGTCGAACGCATGGTCAGCGCCTACGGCGGGCGGATCTTCTACCCCGACCTCGACAACCTCGGCAACCTGGTGGTACGCGACTTCCTCAGACGCCGAAGCTAACGGCGCTCGATAGCGACCAGCTCGTCCTCGGTGAACCAGTTTCTCAGCTCGGCCTCGGCCTCCGCCTTGTTGCCTGAGGCGTGGACGAGGTTCCGCACCGCCTGCTTCGTCGCGTTGGCATAGGCCGGGGAGGTCACGGCGTAGTCGCCACGGATGGTGCCTGGCGCAGCGCGGTAGGGCAGCGTGTCGCCGATGAGCTTGCGGACGACGTCCACGGCGTGCAGGCCCCGCAGCGCGACGGCCACCACAGGCCCGGAGTGGAGGTAGTCCTTGTTCCACTCGAAGATCTCCCTGCCGATCTCCAGCGGCGAGTCAGTGCCCAGCTCCTCGATCGGGTCGACGCCGTACTGAGCGTACGTTTCGAGGGTTTTGCGGCCCATACCCTCGATCCACTCCTGGTCCTTCGGGAAGTGCCCGATCACCTGCCCGTCAGAGGCGAGCACCTTCTTGAGCGCAACGATCTCGAGGCCGACTCGCTCGAAGCGGTCGAGGATGGCTCCAGTGAGGCCACGCTCGACGGCATCAGGCTTGATCAGCACCAGCGTCGCCTCGTTGAGCATCGCCTTTGCCGCGATCGTCGTCACGCCTCGCTCCTTTAGGGTTCGTAATCCGCTCAGGTCATGGCTCTGGTCAAGGCCAAGGAGCGTACCAGCCCAGCGGCCACACCCGACCCTTCGTGGGGGCTTTGCCCCACCTGGTGGGGCAAAGCCCCCATCAGACGTATGGGTGGCTCCGCCCCAGGCCGTTCAGGACCCGCCCACGGCCACGGCGACGATGTCGGTCCGCTCGTAGATGCTGGGTTGCATCGCAAGCCTCCTGTGTCGCGCTCGAGACCAGCGTCGTCCACACAGTGCGGACTGGAGTTTCTGGGCTGTTGCCATCTGGTGAGGCTTTGGGAGCAATGAGCTTGATTGTCGGGTGGCCTCGGCCCTCGCTTGCCGGTGTCCTGGCAGACTGAGCGGGATGGAGGAGTTGGTCGGGGAGGTCGCGGCGGTCGTCTTTGCGAACGAGGCGACCGGCTTCGGCGTCGTGCAGTTGGCGGACAGCGACGGCGCCCGGGCGAGCGGGCCGCTCGCGTCGCTTGTGCCCGGCCAGCCGGTGCGTCTGGTCGGGCGTTGGACCGACCATGAGCGGTACGGGCCGACGTTCGAGGCGGTCTGGTTCGAGCAGGCCGCTCCACGCAGCAGCGGGGGGCTGGCCTCGTTCCTCGCCTCGGGACGGTTCCCCGGCGTCGGCAAGGCCAAGGCGAAACGGCTCGTGGCCGCGTTCGGGCTCGAGCTGGGCGCGGTGATCGTCAAGGAGCCCGACCGGCTGTGCGAGGTGAAGGGAATCTCGCCGCAGCTAGCCGGACAGATCGCCGACGCGTGGCGGCGGGCGGGCGCGTTGGGCGAGCTGGTCGCCGCGTTCGCCCCGGTCGGCCTGCGGTCGGCGGCGGCCCAGGCCGCCTACCGGCGGTTCGGCGACGACGCCGTCCGTCTGGTCGCCCAGGACCCGTACGCGCTGCTGGAGGTGCGCGGGGTCGCGTGGACGCACGTGGAGACGCTGGGTCGGCGTGCTGGCATCGACCCGGACGACCCGCGGCGGTTGCGCGCCGGCGCGGTCACGGCGCACCGGGAGCGTTGCCGCCGCGCCGGGCACGTGCTGTCGGAGACCGCAGAGCTGGTCGCCGAGGCCGGGCGTCTGCTCGGCGTCACGCGGGAGCTGGCCGAGCGGGCGTTAACGCTGGCCGAGGCCGACCGTCTGCTCGTGCGGGACGCCGAGCCGCTCGACGGCGCGCCGGCGGAGCGCTGGTACGCCCGGGCGGATCTCGCGGCGGAGAAGGGCCTCGCGCAGACGCTGGCACGGCTGTGCGCGGCGCAGTCGCGGGTCCGCCCGGTCGCGGCCGGCCACGAGTGCGATCCGGCGCTCACGGCTGAGCAAGCGGCGGCGGTGCGGGCGGCGTTCTCGTCCGCGGTGTCGGTGCTGACCGGCGGGCCGGGCACCGGGAAGACCCGGACGGTGATGGAGATCGTCCGCGCGTGCCGGGCGCGGAGCCTGGAGATCGCCCTGTGCGCCCCGACGGGACGGGCCGCCCGGCGGCTGGAGGAGGTCACCGGCGCGGGCGCATCGACGGTCCACCGGCTGCTCGAGGCCCGCCCGGCGGGGGAAAAGGGCGAGAGCGGGTTCGTGTTCGGCTACGACGACTTTCGGCGGCTCCCGCACGACGTCGTCGTGGCGGACGAGTGGTCGATGGCCGACGTCCGGCTCGCGTGGGCGCTCGCGCGAGCCGTCTCGGACGGGGCGCACCTCGTGCTCGTAGGCGACGCGGACCAGCTCCCCTCGGTCGGTCCCGGGGCAGTGCTCCGCGACCTGCTCGCCTCGCCCACGGTGCCGTCCACACGCCTCACCACGATCCATCGGCAGGCTGCGGCGAGCCGGATCGTCACCCTCGCGCACGAGGTCAACGCCGGGCACGCTGCACGCGTGCGGGGTTGCGAGGGCGACGTGTTCGCGGTGCCCGAGCACCCGCTCCGCGTGGCTGACCGGGTCGCGGAGATCGTCGCGACGCGGGCACCCTCCCACTTCGACCTCGCGCCGTCCGACGTCCAGGTGCTCGCGCCGATGTACCGAGGACCGGCAGGCGTCGACCGGCTGAACGAGCGGCTCAAGGAGCGCCTCAACCCCGCTGCCGGGCGGCGGGCCGTCGCCGGCTACCACGAGGGCGACCGGGTCGTCCAGACCCGCAACGACGGCGAGCTCGACGTCGCGAACGGTGACATCGGCGAGGTGATCGCCGCCGACGCCGACGCCCGCACGCTGCAGGTCGCGTTCCCGCACGGGCTCGTCACGTACGAGGGCGAGCAGGCCGCCGACCTCACGCCGGCCTGGTGCCTGACCGTGCACAAGTCGCAGGGCGGCGAATGGCCGGTCGTCGTGCTCGTGCTCGACCCCGCCCACCGTACGATGCTCTGGCGCGAGCTCGTCTACACCGGCATCACGCGCGCCTCGCGCGCGCTGCTCCTGGTCGGTGACCCAGGCCTGATGGTCGAGGCTGCGCGCAGTACCGGCTCCGGCCTCCGTCAGCGCCGCACGCTGCTGGCCGCGCGGCTAGCGCACGCCGTCGCGAGCCATACTGGAGAAAGAGGGAAGGCGTAGCTGGCCGGGAGGTGAGGCCATGAAGACGACGGTCTTCGAGTCCCGCTCGCTGCCCCCACCGCTCGCGGAGATCGTGCTCAGGCGCTTGGAGCGGGCGCACCGCGAGGAGCCGTTCTCTGCGGTCAACCCCCGCAGGACGACCCACCGGGTCGCGGGGATCGTCGGCGAGCTCGGGGTGCCGGTCACCGTCTACCGGGGCGGGCTCGACCTGCGCGGCGCCGAGATCGATCACCTGTGGCTCGCCGCCATCCCACTGCCGCCCGGCACACCGCTCGTCGTCGATGTCGCGTTTCCCCTGTTCGCGGAGCATTTCGTCGAGATGCTCCGTCGGTTCATCGCTGGTGACGCCACCCCCGCCGAACTCGACGAGATCGCCTCCAGCGCCGGAGTCCGCCAGCGGGTCGTCGGCCTGTTCCCCGAGCCCGTCCGCTACCTGGGCGCGCCCGTCTGGTCTGCGCGGGCATGACCTTGTAGAACGGGTGCCCCCCGGTCGAGGAGGCCACCCAGTGTCGAGATCGTGTCCCCTGAAACTGGCCGTCGGCACCGTGCTGTTGCTGTCGGCTGTGGTGCTGTCGGCTGTGGTGCTGCTCGCCCGTCCGGCGCTGGCGCATACCAGCGCCGGACCGCCTGACGCCGCTGACACCCAGCCGGCGAACGAGACCGCTCGCGTGGCCTCTGACGAGCGCGACCGCCGTGTGTTCGCCACGCTCGCCTTCACAGTGATCGGCACGATCGGCCTGATCACCATCGGGAGCGTCGTGCTCCTCACGCAGCCGGGGGACCGTCAGGTCATGGTGGTGACCGACCCAGCAGACCCACCTGAGCCGAGCGCAGCACCCACCTCGACGAGGGGAGCGACCCCAGATGGCAAGAAACCCCAGGCAGAACGTCGCGTTCCCCAGTAACGGTCGCCAGGCGCACGGCTACCTGAAGGCCCCTGAGTCCGGGCAGGGCCCCGGCGTCGTGGTGATCCAGGAGTGGTGGGGGTTGACCGACCACGTCGTGGACGTCTGCGACCGGTTCGCCGCGGAGGGCTTCGTCGCGCTCGCTCCCGACCTCTACGGCGGTCGCACCACACACGACGCCGCCGACGCCGGCAGACTGATGCGGAGGCTGCCCGTCGCGCAAGCCGCCCGCGACCTGTCAGGCGCGGTCGACTACCTGCTGGGCCATGAGGCGGTGACGGGCCGGCGTGTCGGAGCGGTTGGGTTCTGCATGGGCGGCGGGTTCGTGCTTGTCCTCGCCGCCAATGCCGGCGAGAAGGTCGGTGCCGCGGTCCCGTTCTACGCGGTGCTGCGGGGCGAGCCCGACCTGTCCGGGATCAAGGCCCCCGTGCTCGGACACTTCGGCGAGGCCGACGAGTCCATTCCGGTCGAGACGGCCCGGTCGCTCGAGCGGCGCATCCGCGACGCAGCAGGGGTCGAGGTGACCTTCCACCTCTACTCCGGCGCGGGGCACGCGTTCTTCAACGACGAGAACCACCTCGGCACGTACCATCCCGCCTACGCGAAGTGGGCATGGAACCGGACCCTCGAGTTCCTCCGCGCCAACCTTTAGCACATGTTTGAGAACGTGTTTGAGAACCGCGGCCTTGCCCCGTGGGCGAAGCGAAGCGAAGCGCGGTTCACGCTCTCATCGCTGGAAACCCAAGTGCGACCAGCGAGAACCCGCCCAGGGCACCCACTCTGGAGCATGTTTCGGCACAGCCACCGGTCAGCCGGCGGCGGCGCGGCGCACCCGGTCCATGACCGCGCGGCCGATGCCGGCCGGGTCGACGGCCTCGACGACCACGACGTCGACCCCGGCGTCCTCGGCCGCTCGGAGCGCGCGGTAGAGCAGCCGGCCAAGCTCGGCGGCGTCAGCGAAGCGGGCGAGCTGACGCACCGGCGGCCCGGCCTCGCCAGGGGCCACCAACCCGACCTTGACGCCACCACCGGCCAGCGCGCTCGCGCGAGCCGGACCAAGGCCCGCAGGCGCGACCTCTACCCGGCAGCGGGGAGCGTAGTGGCGGTGCCGGGTGCCAGGCGAGGCGGCCAGGTCGGCCTCGCCGCCGCCCGCGCCGACACCGAGCTGCTCGCGGGTCACCGCGCCCTCGCGCAGCACGACCGGCGCGTGCCCGCGGGCGTCCACGACGGTCGACTCGACGCCGACCTCGCACTGGCCTCCGTCGAGCACCACGTCGACCTGGCCGCCCAGGTCGTCCAGGACGTGCGCGGCGGTCGTCGGGCTCGGACGGCCGGAGCGGTTCGCGCTGGGCGCCGCGACCGGCACGCCGGCCGCCCGGAGCAGCGCCAACGCCGCCGGATGCGCCGGCATCCGCACCCCGACGGTGGCCAGGCCCGCGGTCGTCACCGGAGGCAGGTCCGCTGCCGCCTCGACGACGACGGTGAGCGGCCCGGGCCAGAACCGCGCGGCGAGGCGCCGGGCGAGCGGCGAGACGGCCGCGGCCACCTCGGCGAGCCCGCCGTGATCGGCGACGTGGACGATCAGCGGGTTGTCGGCCGGCCGCCCCTTCGCGTCGAAGACGCGCCGTGTGGCCTCGGCGTCCCAAGCATCCGCGCCCAGCCCGTACACGGTCTCCGTCGGGAACGCGACGAGCCCGCCCGCGCGCAGCACCGCCGCGGCCCGACGGATCCCCTCCGCGTCCGCGGGCAGCACGAGCGCGCGTGTACATGGTCGCATCGGTCGAGTCTATGACTGCCTGGAGCACCCGTAACGGTTCCCAGGAGATCGGCAGCGCGTGCGCTAGCGTCACCCACAACATGCGTGATAGGAGGAGGAGCAGCGATGCCAGGACCGGGACGGAACGAGCGGTGTCCCTGTGGCAGCGGGAGGAAGGTCAAACGCTGCTGCGGCCAGCGGAAAGGGCCGGGCGAGGAGCAGGTCGCGCGGGCGTTCCTCGGCGCGCAGCTCCAGGCCGCGGCCATTGACCTCGTCAGCTACTGCCACCACAACGGCCGTGAGGGGCTCGTCGAGCTGCTCGACGTGGTCGCCGAGCTGCCCGCAAGCTACGAGGAGCTGGTCGTCGACCTTCCCCGGCTCGCGCACCCCGACCTCCAGCCGCTGCGGCGCGAGATCGAGCGTGATGACCTGCGGAAGGACTCGCCTGCGCTCAGAGCTGCGATCGCCGTGATCGACAGCCCGGTCGTGCGCGCCCGCCTCGCCCGGACCGTGTTGCGGCTGCGCGACGAGGGGGTGCTCGACCCGTGCGTGGCCGCCGCCGCGGTGGCCGACCTCAGCGCGCCCGACAGCCTTTTGATCGAGGCGAGCCTCATCCAGGCCCTTCTGATCGACACCGGCCGGGTCACCCGCTCCTCCGGCCTTCTCATCGCGCACTGAGACCACGTTATCCACAGCTCGGCGGCGACCGGCCTGTGCGGCGCGCGGATCTCTCCTACCGTGCGGTCAGGGGCTTGCGCTTGCTGGTCCGGTGACGGCTCCCGACGATGGAGGTGATGAACGTCAAGGGCCTCTTCGCCTACTTGGAGGCGCTGCCGACGGTTCGCCGCCTGCCGGTCAAAGCGCCGCTCGACGCGGTCGTGCTCGTCGCGGGGATCGAGGTCGCATGGGGGGCAGCCCGCGACGAGCGCATGCTGCGTCGTGTCTGGCAGGAACGGCACGGGGGTGGCGCGGCCCCACTGCTGCTCGTGGACGACGACCCGGGGCGAGCAGGCTGCTTGAGCGTGCTCGGCCCGGTCGACCCCGCCGGCCCGCTACGGTCCATGGAGGCAGGGGCGCTGCGGGATCTGCTCGTCCGGGTCTCGACGATGCAGCGCCTGGCCGCCGTTCGGGAGGTCGCCGCCGAACTCGACCGCCTCGACCAGTCGGCGATCCCCGGCCTCAAGCTGCATGCGCTGCTCACCATCCACGCCCTCGACGGCCGCCTGCGGCAGGATCAGGTTCGATGGACAGGACTCGCGGACGCCGCCACTTCCGTCCCTGTGACCGCCGATTGGCAACGGGCGCTCACGGCCCTGGGCTACGACCTCCAGCGACGTCCCGATCGAGGGTTCCTGGTTCGGTACGGTGGGGCGCCGGTCGCGGTCGTGCATCCCAAAGCCGATTCCACCGAGTTCGCGCGGCTCGATGCGGACGGCCGCCCCCCGGAGGGGCTCCTCCTCAACGACGTGCGCGCTGATGGCGCGTCGTTTGGGCTGCTCGCCAGCGGGTCGCGGCTGCGCCTCTTCGACGCCGATTCCTCCCATGGTCCCGCGACAGCGCGCTACCTCGAGCTCGACGCCACCGCGCTGCGATCCGAGGACCGGCCGTTCCTAGGGCTCCTGGGACCGGCGTACCTGGCGCAAGGTGGCTTCCGGCAGCTCCAGGAGGATGCACGAGTCTTCGGTGCACAGTTGTGGCGCCGACTGGACGACCGCGTCAGGCAAACCGTGCTCCCCACGCTGGGCCGAGCCCTTGGGAGGTGGGCAGATGCTGAGGGGATAGACCTCATCGACGACGCGGTCCGGGAGGAGCTGCGGCGGGCGGCGCTGACGCTCGTCTTCCGGGCGCTGTTCATCCTGTACGCCGAGGGCGCTCGTTATTTACCGGTGGATCACCAGTCGTACCGCAATGCCTCTCTGTCAGCCCTCGCCCAGGAGGCCGCCGACACCCAAGAGCGGCTCGACCCCTGCTCTACGTCATTGTGGGACCGCTTCATCACACTGGTGAAGGCCATGCGGACGGGCAACCGCGCGTGGGGTGTGCCCGCGTACAACGGCGCGCTGTTCTCACGAGACGGCTTCGAGGGCGCCGCTTTGCTCGAGCGCGCCGAGCTCGCGGATCCCGACTTCGGCCGCGTGCTCGTCGGGCTCGGCCGGGATCCGGAGTCGGGCAGCGGCGTGGACTACTCGACGCTCGAGATCGGCCACCTCGGCCACATCTACGAGGGCCTGCTGTCCCTTCAGCTATCGGTCGCCGATACGTCGCTGCGCTACGACGCATCCGCAGATCGGTATGTCGCTCCCGTGGAGGGCGAGGTAGCGGACATCGACACCGGCGACCTGCTCTGGCAGACCCATCGGGGCGGGCGGAAGACCGGTGGGGTGTACTACACCCGCTCCGAGCTGGTCCGCCATCTCGTGCGCCAGACGGTCGTCCGCGCATTCCGCGAGCACCTCGAGCGGGTGCGCGCTATAGCCACGCGCGATCCCGCGTCCGCCGCCGAGCAGCTCTTCGACTTCGCCGTACTCGACCCGGCCTGTGGCAGCGCGCACTTCCTCGTCCACGTCACCAACGAGCTCGCCGACCTGGTCGTCTCGTTCCTCGCCGAGACGCCGCTGCCAGAGGTGCGGTCCGCGCTGTCGCGGCTGGCCACTGGGGCCGCACCGGGGGTGCTGATCGAGGACGTCGCGCTCCTGCGGCGGCTGGTGCTCAAGCGCTGCGTGTTCGGCGTCGACCTCAGCCCGATGGGCGCAGAGATCGCGAAGCTGTCGCTCTGGCTCACCGCGTTCGTGCCGGGGTTGTCGCTCACCTACCTCGACCGCAACATCCAGGTCGGGAACTCGCTCGTGGGCGTCGCGGACCCGCGATCGATCCGACCCAATGGGAGCGCCCCGAATCAGCGCCTCACGTGGGAGGATCAGCTCCACGAGGCGATCGGGGCCGCCGCCGAGGCGGCCGCCCGTGTGGCCACCGGCGACGACCGCACACCCGACGAGATCCGCTCCAGCGCGGAGGCAGACGCCGAGGCCCGAGCTGTCACGGCGAACCTCGAGCGCCTGTTCCATCTGTGGACGTCTGAGCCGTTCGGGCTTTCGGGCGCCCGCCAGGAGGTCGAGCTGCGGGGGGCGGAGATCGTCGCAGGCCTGACCAACGACCTGACCGACCAGGCTGAGCAGCTCGACGCCCAGCACCGCTTCCTCCACTGGCTGCCCGCGTTCCCACAGGTCTTCGACCGCCCGAGGCCGGGTTTCGACGCAGTGATCGGCAACCCCCCGTGGGACGAGGTGACGGTCGAGGCCCAGTCGTTCTATGCGCTGTACCGGCCAGGGATCCGCCTGGGTCTACCCGAGGACGCAAGGGAAGCTGCCGTCGAGCAGCTCATCTCGGAACGGCCCGACCTGCCCACCAAGCTGGCCGAGGCGCAGCGTCGAGCTGCCGAGCAGCGAGCGTACCTGGCGGCGGGCGAGTATCCGTCGATGGTCGGAGACCCCGATCTGTACAAGTACTTCTGCCAGCGGTACCGCAACTTGCTGCGGGAAGGCGGTGTGCTCGGGGTCGTGCTGCCGCGCTCGACCTTCCTGAGCCAGGGATCGCAGGCGTTCCGTTCATGGCTCTTCAGGCAGACCACGTGCAGGCGCATCGACTTTCTCGTCAATCGCCGCCTCTGGGCGTTCGACACACATCCTCAGTACACCGTCGCGCTGGTCGCCGCCTGCCGGGCGACGCCATCGAGGGACCATCGAGTGCGGATCGCGGGTACCGCGACCTCACTGGCCGAATGGGTCGAGCAGACCCGCTCGCCCGGGGTTGCACTGGCTGGCGACGCCTTCGGGCCGGGTTGGGTCCCCCCCCTGCTGCGAAGCCAGGTCGAGGCCGACATTCTCGCCAAGGTGCGTCGAGGGGCACGCTTCCCCTCCGGCGCGGGGAGCCGGTGGGAGTGCTTCCCAGTCGCGGAGCTTCACGAGACGAACGACCGCCGCTTGTGGCGCGGCGCAACCAAGGGATGGCCGCTCTGGAAGGGTGAGAGCTTCCGGGACTACGAGCCACACGGCGATGCCGCGAGGGTCTGCCCGGTCAACGAGGGCGTACTCACGAAGGTCCGGAAGCCCCGCCCTGGCACAGGCTCGCTGCTCGCTAAGTTGCCGTTGGCCGTGCGTCGGCAGGCCATGCTGGCGGAGATCGGCAAGGCGCGCGTCGCATTTCGCGACGTGACCCGCAAGGATGATTCGCGCACGGTGATCGCCTGTCTGGTCCCGCCGGAGACGTTTCTCACGAACAAAGCCCCGTACCTCGCGTTCGTGGACGCGGACAACCACGCCCGGGCGGTCTGCCTCGGGCTGATGAACAGCCTGCCGTTCGACTGGCAGGCCCGGCGGTTCGTCGAGGTCAACCTCAACTTCTTCATCCTCGAGGGGCTCGTCCTGCCCGACCTGTCCGACGAGGACTACGCCCAGATCGCCGAGGCCGCTGCTCGGCTGTCCTGCATCGACGAGCGCTTCGCCGACTTCGCCGCGTCTATCGGTGTGGCGGTCGGGCCGCTCGACGACGAGGAGCGGGAGCGGCTGCGGGTGGAGATCGACGCCCGGGTGGCGCGGGCGTGGGCGCTGACGCCCGTGGACTTAGAGGTCATGTACGCCGACTTCACCCTCAACGCGGTACCCGCCCGCTACCGCACGCGCCTCACGAGACGCCTGACCGAGCTCACGTAGGGTCCCACGATGCCGGGACGGCCAGACCTGCTCGACAATCTCAGCGGCGAGACCACGCACGCCGCCGCGCTGGCCTACCTGATCGGCGACATCGCCTCGCGCTACCCGCTCGCCGTCGCCACCGGATTCATAAACCTCGGCGGGCTGCACGAGCTTGCGCAGATCGCGACCGACGGCCGCACCGTCCG
>JBOGEB010000017.1:0-35769 GCA_050743125.1 Egibacteraceae bacterium | reverse complement strand
GAACCCCCCCTCAGCGAGCCGCTCGTTGCCGCTGTTCCCGCGCCTTCACCTGCTTCCGAACGGCGATGTGTATTACAACGCCAGCGGCCAGGTCTTCAACCCGGCCGGCCAGTCGTACGACGAGGCGCTGTGGAACATCGCCGCCGCCTACAGCCCCGCGAAGAAGACATGGACGGACCTCGGCATCCCCGGCCTGGGCACCGCTGCGCCCGGGTTTCGCGGCTCGACGTCCTCGGTGATGCTGCCTCTGCGGCCGAATAAAAACGGTGCCTACACGAAGGCAGAGTTCCTCACCGCCGGCGGCGTGCTCCTGCCGACACCGGGCAGCTACTTCCCGGTCGCCTTCAGCCGGATCGACACCATCGACACCTCTGGTGCCCGGCCACGGCTGTCCAGCCGGTCGACCGGCTCGTTGAGCAAGCCCCGCTGGTACGGGCAGGGCGTCGCACTGCCAGACGGTTCGGTGCTCATGCTCTCGGGCGCTAACCGTGACGAGGTCGTGAGCCCAGGCGCTGGCATGCCGGTCACGACGCCCGAGCTGTTCGACCCAGCTACCGAGACCTGGCGTCCCGTCGCCCGGCAGGGCCATCCGCGCACCTACCACAACACCGCCCTGCTCCTGGAGGACGGGCGCGTGCTCGTCGGCGGCCACACCCCACTCCCGACCCTCTATCTCAAGAACATCACCCTCCCCGGCGGCTTTTCTCCCCAGGACGGTCGTGACCCCTCGTTCGAGATCTACTCACCGCCGTATCTGTTCCGGGGCAGGCGGCCGGTCATCACGTCCGTCGCCAAGTCCGTTCGGTATGGCGAGGAGCTGGAGATCAAGACGCCAGACGCGAAGGCGATCGCCAGCGTCGTGCTCGTGCGCAGGCCGTCCCTCACCCACCTCGTCGACGGTGATCAGCGCACGGTCGTGCTGCCGATCCAGTCCGTCTCCGACGGCTCGCTCGTCGTCAAAGCCCCGCCGTCCGGCGCCGTCGCGCCCCCCGGCGACTACCTGCTCTTCGTCAACCGCGGCGTAGGTCGTGAGGGGGTCCGGAACCCCAGAGGGGACCCTGGGAACGCCCCCGATGGTCGTGACCTGGTTCCCTCGGTGTCCAGGCCGGTCCGCATCAGCGCGTAGTGGTCCGCCTTGTTCGACGCCCCTGACTCGCCAGGACTAGCCTGCCTGCCATGCAACGGTTCCGCTCGCGTGCGTTCCTCGTGATCCTGTTCGCCCTGCTCCTCCTGCTTTCGGTCGCCCGTTTCGCCCGTGCGCACCCCGCCGGCAACCCCGACGTTCAACCGGTGCTCGACGAGGTCCCGTCCGAGCTGGACGGCATGAGCGTCCAGATCGCCTTCTCGGTCGCGCCACAGCTTGTCCTGACCAACCCCACGGACGCGCCGGTGGAGGTGCTTTCACCGGACGGAACGCCGTTCCTGCGCATCGGGCCGAACGGGGTGGAAGGCAACCTCAACGCGCGTGGTTGGTACACGACCAACGACCCGTTCGGCGGGACGCCGATCCCCGAGCGTCTGCTCGCCGGGAACGGCAAGCCCGAGGCCCGCTGGGGGCAGGTGAGCCGTGAGCCGTCTTGGGGCTGGTTCGACGACCGCATCTCCCCGCGCGCGGCGGACGCGCCGCCTGAGGTCGTCGCAGGCGGGGAGCCCGCCACCCTCAGCGCGTGGGCTGTGCCGGTCCGCTACCGCGGCAAGATCGTCGAGCTGAAGGGGCGGAGCGTCTCCCGGGCGCTGCGCGGTGGCTTCCGCTATCGCCTCGCCAGCGGCGAGCAGACGGCCACGCCGATCCCGGGCGTCACCGTCTCGATCCTCGAGGGCGCTGGTGTGCCAGGCGTGTTCCTCGCGAACTCTACGGGCCAGGAGGTCGTCGTCGTCGGCAGGGACGGCGAGCCGTTCCTGCGCTTCTCGTCCAAGGGGGTCGAGGCCAACGCGCTGAGCCCAAGCTGGGCGCAGACGCAGCGTGCACGCGGCGAGGCGCTCCCGGACGTGAGGCCCGATCCGAAGGCGCCGCCGCAGTGGCGGCTGGTGACCTCCCAGCAGGCGTTCGGATGGCCTGAGCCACGTGGCTCGTTCGGCCTCGATGAGCCAGGAGCCGAGGTCGTCCGCCTCGGCGTTCCGATCGACGTGCGCAGGTGGGAGATCCCGCTTGACATCGGCGGCCAGCGCGCTCTCGTCCAGGCCGTCACGCAGTGGGTGCCCATGGCCGCTGTCGTGAGCGTCGCGGGTCAGCCGGCTGCAAGCTCGAGGGGTGGCGGCCTGGGAGGGACCGCCCTCCGCGGTGGCCTTGCCGCTCTGGCGCTGGCCGCTCTGGGCGCCCTCGAGGTCACGCGCAAGCGCCGCCGTACGCGGCCTGCGACCGAGACGCAGCCCCGCGCCCTGACCAAGGCCGGGCCGGCCCCCGGCTCCCCCCGGTAGCCGCTCAGTCGCCCTCTGGCCTGGGGTAGGACGGCGGGCTGCTGCGGCCGTGCCAGAGCTCTTGGTCGGCGATCTGGAGCACGAGTTCGGTGAGCAGCGAGGGGGAGACGTCGAGAAGCCGCCAGAGCTCGACCGAGTTGCCGAGGTCGCTCGTCCAGCGGGCGAGCACCTCGTCATCGTCGCGGTCCAGCTCGATGAAGAGCGTCCGGGCGGGCTCCAGGGTGCGCGTTGACAGCCTCGCGATGAACTCCTCGCCCGACTTCGACCAACCGGCGCGGACAATGAACGTCTCGGGCGACGATCGCTTCAGCTGGCCCGCCAGGGTCTTCAGGTGCTCGACGAGCTCGGCGTGGCGCTGCTGCCGCGCGAGCTGAAGTTCGCGCTGCCGCCGCTCTTCCTCGGCCTGGCGCTCCTCGACCGTGCGGTCCAGCTCCTCTTCGGCTCGCGCGCGCTCCCGGGCCAGCTCCTCGTTGCGCTCGAGCCTCGCTCGCAGGGCAGCCTCGAAATCAGTCATGCCGGTAAGTCTGGCGCGTCCGGCTGGCCGGCGTCGAACCTTCGGTACGATGGCCCCGATTTCATCCGTGCTCCGGAGAAGAGCCCATGCCAGGAGTGCTCCAGACCTGCGCCGCTGCGAAGGCCGCCGCGCCCCACCTCGCCCGCGCCTCGACAGCGATGAAGAACGCGGCCTTGGAGGCGATGGCAAAGGCGCTGGAGGCCGGCCAGGACGTGGTCATCGACGCGAACCTGCGCGATCTGGCCAGCGCGCGGGCGGGGGGAGTGCCGGCGGCGCTCCAGGACCGGCTTCTGCTGACGGAGAGCAGGCTGGCCGCAATGGCCGCCGCGTTGCGTGAGATCATCCGCCTGCCCGACCCTGTCGGGGACGTCGTGCGCGGGTGTCGGCTGCCGAACGGGCTGGAGCTGCGGCAGGTCCGGGTTCCGCTCGGTGTGATCGCGATGGTCTACGAGGGCCGCCCGAACGTCACGGTCGACGCGGCGAGCCTCGCGTTGAAGAGCGGCAACGCCTGCGTCCTGCGCGGGTCGTCGACGGCGATCCACTCGAACACTGCGCTCGCCGGCCTGCTCCGCGGGGCGCTGGAGGTCGTCGGCCTGCCCGCTGACGGGATCTGCCTCGTTACGGACACCTCCCACGATTCGGTGAAGGAGCTGTGCCGCGCCCGTGGCCTCGTCGACCTGCTCATCCCGCGCGGCGGGGCCGGACTGATCCAGGCGGTCGTCCGCGACAGCGAGGTTCCGGTCGTCGAGACCGGTGTCGGCAACTGCCATGTCTACGTCGATGCCGCCGCTGACGAGGCGAAGGCGCGCGCGATCGTGGTCAACGCGAAGGCGCAGCGCCCGAGTGTCTGCAACGCCGCCGAGACGCTGCTCGTCCACGCGGGTCTCGCCGAGACGTTCCTCCCGGTGGTGGCGAATGACCTCCGCGAGGCCGGCGTCGCGCTCCGAGGCGATGAGGCCGCCCAGCGCCTCGCTGGCGCCGACCCCGCCACCGCCCAGGACTGGGACACCGAGTTCGGTGACTACATCCTTGCGGTGCGGGTGGTCGACAGCCTCGACGATGCCCTCGCGCACATCGCCCGGCACGGGACGATGCACACCGAGGCGATCGTCACCGAGGACCGCGCCGCCGCCCGCCGGTTCGTCGCCGAGGTCGACGCCGCCGCGGTCATGGTGAACGCATCGACGCGGTTCACCGACGGGGGCGAGTTCGGCTTCGGCGCCGAGATCGGCATCTCGACGCAGAAGACGCACGCCCGCGGGCCGATGGGCCTGCCTGAGCTCACCACGACGAAGTACATCGTGGAGGGTGACGGCCACATCCGTTAGCCCAGCGTGGGGATGGTGCGCCGGATCGGGGTCATGGGGGGGACGTTCGACCCGGTTCACCTTGGGCACCTCGTGACGGCGGAGCAGGCGCGGGGGGAGTTGAGGCTCGACGAGGTGATCTTCGTCCCCGCGGGGTCGCCGTGGCAGAAGGGGCGGGACGTGACGCCGGCCGAGCACCGCTACCTCATGACCGTGCTCGCCACCGCCGCGCACCCGTCGTTCTCCGTCAGCCGGCTGGAGATCGACCGCAACGGCCCCACGTACGCCGTGGACACGCTGCGGGTGCTGCGCGAGGAGGCGCCCGACGCCGGCCTCTACTTCATCACCGGGGCGGACGCGATCCTGGACATTCTGACCTGGAAAGCCGCGCAGGAGTGCCTGGCACTTGCGGACTTCGTCGCCGCCACACGCCCCGGCTACGACCTTCGGGCGCTCGACGACCACGGGCTGCGCGACCACGTGATCGTCCTCGACGTGCCCGCGCTCGCGATCTCGTCGAGTGACGTGCGTGAGCGGTTCGCCTCCGGCCGCCCGGTGCGCTACCTCATCCCGCGCGCGGTCGAGCAGTACGCGCGCAAGCACGGGTTGTACGGCACGGGCCGGCGTGCGGGTGGCGACCGCGTGCGGGAGCTCCCCGAGGTCGGTACGATCCCGATGAGTCGGTTGGAGAAGGAGTAAGCCTGAACGCCGTCGACACGTCTGCCTCACGCGCGCTCGCGCTGGTGGTGGCCGCAGCTGCGGCGGACAAGAAGGCGACCGACATCCGTATCCTCGACCTGGGCGAGCTTCTCGGGATCACCGATTTCTTCGTGCTTGCGTCCGCGTCGAACGACCGCCAGCTCGGCACCGTCGTCGAGGAGGTCGAGCGCCGGCTGAAGCAGGGCCTCGGTCGCGCGCCCCTGCGCCGTGAGGGCGCGAAAGAGACCGGCTGGATGGTTTTGGACTACGGCGAGGTCGTCGTCCACGCCTTCACTCAAGCGCAGCGGGCGTTCTACGACCTGGAGCGGCTCTGGTCGGACGCTCCTCTCCTGCCGCTGCCCGACCCCGCCCACCCTGCCCCCGCCAGCTGACCATCCGGGGGCGGACGCCCCTACGTCCGGTGAGTCGACCTTGCGGGCGTCCGGACCACGTCGTCTCTGGCTCTTTCCCGTGATGATTCCCCTCGGTCATCCGGTAAAGAGCCGTCATCTAGACCCTTGACTGACGGCAAAAGACCTTCATACTGAGGTCAATAAGCCAGGAAGGTTGAAGGCGTGGTGAAGCTCACAGTGCAACTCGGCACTCGGACGGATCGCATCCTGACCGAGCTGGCTGAGCGGCAAGAGACGACGAAAGCCAATGTGGTACGGCGTGCGATCGCTCTCCTGAGCTACCTGGAGGACGAGGTGGCCAGGGGCGCTCGAGTGGTGGTGAAGCGGCCGGACGGTGAGGCGGAGATCCCGCTCGACGTCATGTCGTAGCGGCGCTGATCGGAGCAGGTCATGGTTGCCGAGCGGGACGATCGAGCAGGCGGTGCGAAGGGCCGAGCGACTTTGTCGGGGTGTCCTGTGGAGGGAGCATGATGCTGCACAGAACCTCGGAGATCGATGTCCGCTGGACGCTCCAGCGAGGGCACTTCGGGGAGTCCCGCTCGCGATTGCAGGCGCGGCGAACCGTGCGCGAACACCGCTGTTCTCCCTCAGCCTGCGGACGGGGCGCTCGTCCCGACGCGGGTGGATCCATGCTGCCGGACCGACCCGGAGTCAGGCTGTTGGCGGCTGTGCTGGTGATGCTCCTGGCCTTGAACGTGACGGTGGCTCTTGGGTTCGCGCCTCCCGGGTATTCCCAACTGACCGGTGCGGTTGGCAGCGTCCTTGGGGACGCGGTCGGAGCGACCCTGGTGGCGATGACGTTTGCGGTAGGAAGCCACCTATGGGGCCGGCTGCGGCGAGGTCGGGGTGAGTGGACCGTGTCCTTCCAGGACAGAAACGCACGCCAGCTGACCGGCGAGCGGAGGCATTCATCACGGGAGTGACGGGAGTGACCCTATGCATCTGCGGGTGGGCGGCTTTGCACCACGATTTCGGCGGGATCCACGCAGGCTCGGGATCCCCGGATGTGAGAGCTTCGAAAAGATCGACGACGGCGGCTTTGCCACGATTTACCGAGCGGTTCAACGCCAGTTCGGGCGCAGGGTGGCGGTCAAGGTGCTGGACCCGCGCGGCCTGGACAAACAGGGCCTGCTCAGCCGCTTCGAGCGGGAATGCGAGACGCTGGGGATGCTCGGTGACCACCCCCACGTGGTGCGGGTCTTTCAGGCTGGCGTCAGCGAGTTCGGCAGCCCGTACATCGTCATGGAGTATCTGCCCGCAGGATCGCTCGCCGACCGGCTCGAGGTCGACGGACCGTTGTCGTGGGAAGAGGTGCTGGCGATCGGGGTCAGGCTGGCCGGGGCGCTCGAGTCGGCGCACCAGGCGGGCGTCCTGCACTTGGACATCAAACCGGCGAACGTGCTGCTCGGCCCGGACGGCGAGCCGAAGCTGGCCGACTTCGGCATCGCCCGGGTGAGGGCCGCGTTAGGGGTCACGACGCAGACGCTGACCCTCACCGTCGGTTACGCCGCGCCAGAACGGTTCGTAGGGGATGAGCCGATAGCTGCCTCGGACACGTACAGCCTGGGCGCGACGCTGTCCACCCTGCTCGTGGGTCACCTGCCGTTCCTGCGATCCAGGGATGAGCAACCCTGGCCCGAGGTCGTCCACGGACGACAGCTCTACGAAGCGGTGCCCGAGTTGGACTCCGGGTTGCCGGGGGATCTGCGTGCGGTGATGAGGCGCGCGATGGCGAAGAAAGCCGCGGACCGCTATGAGTCTGCCGCCCAGCTCGGTGAGGCCTTGCAGGCGGTGCAGCGCCAGAACCGGCTGGCCGTCACCCCGTTGCTGGTCATACCCGTTGCGGACATCCCTGCCCCTCCTCCGCCCCCAGTCCGTCACCGGCGGCTGGCGATGGTGAGCCTTTTGGCTGTGGTGACGCTGGTCGCGGGCGCGGTCATCGCTTTCGTCCGGCCCTCTCCATGCGCACGGCCGCAAGCCGACGGCGCGCTCTCGTTCGGGACGCTGCTCCCGAAGACCGGCCAGTTCCTCTACTCAGGTCCAGCGATGCAGGCTGGTGTGCAGCTGGGCATGAAGGACGTCAACGCCGCTGGCGCTATTCCCGGCATCGTGGTGAAGCTTGATGAGACGAATCAGCACGACGAGGGCGATGTCTCTGCGAATGCCATCAGGAAGTCGACCGACGCGTTGCTGTCCGGCGGGGTGGATGTAATCATCGGTCCCGCGACGTCGGCGGTTGCCGGCAAGGTGATCGACAAAGTCGTCTGCACAGGCGTGGTCATGTTCTCGCCCTCGAACACTTCTCCAAAATTCTCTCAGTATAACGACCACGGGCTCTACTTCCGCGCCGGACCGTCAGACGAGTTCCGAGGCCCACTGTTTGGCGAACTCGTCGTTGCCGACGGGAACTCGACCACGGTGGTGATGGCGCGCGACGACCTCTTCGGCAACGACTTCAGGAGGTTAATTGGACAGGCGATCCACGATGCTGGCGGCAGCGTACTCGACTCCTTCAGCTACGACCCGAACGCTCCCAACCATGACGGGGACATCCAACGGATCAAGGACAAGGACCCTGATGCGATCGTCCTGATCGGATTCAGCGAGAGCGCCTCGATCCTTCGCGAAATGATCGAGCAGGGCCTCGGCCCGCAGAACAAGAAGGTGTACGGCGGGGCCACCATGAGCAACACGTTGGCCAGGCTGGTCAGCCCACAGGATCCAGGCGTCTTGGCGGGCATGAAAGGCCTCCTCGTGGACGACGGGGGCGAGGCGTTCGTGGCGCGGCTGAAAGGGCTCGATCCCGGGCTTCAGGATGTCACGTACGCTGCCGAGGCTTATGACACGGTAGTGGTCACTGCGCTTGCGGCGGCCGTCGCCGGGACGGACGCGCCCGCCGGGATCGCCGCGCAGATCAACGGCGTGACAAAGGGCGGTGAGAAGTGCACGAGCTACGCCGACTGCGTCAAGCTCGTGAGGGAGCGCAAGGACATCGACTACGACGGCGCCTCCGGGCCGCTGGAGTTCGCCGAACCCGGTGAGCCGAGTTCGGTCACCTACGTGATCTACGAGATCAAAGCCGACGGCTCCCTTCAGCCGCTGCGGACCGTGGCAGCCGGGAGCGCAACCTGATGCGTCCCTGGCTCGGTGACGTTTTGCAGCGGTTTCGGCGGAACCGGTTGAGGTTTGAGATCTCCGGCTTCACGAACGTCGTCGAGGTCAGCGCTGGCGGTTTCTCCACTGTCTACCGGGCGGATCAGCCGCGGTTCAGCCGCACAGTTGTGGTCAAGGTGCTGCACGTGTACGGGCTCACAAGCAGTTTCGAGCGGGAGTGCAGAGCACTGGGGATGCTCGGCGGCCACCCAAACGTCGTGAGCGTCTTTGACGCTGCTCTCGACAAGTCGGGTCGGCCGTACATCGTTATGGAGTATCTGCCCGCAGGATCACTGGCCGACCGGCTGGAGGCCGACGGCCAGTTGTCGTGGGAAGCGGTGCTTGCGATCGGGGTGAAGCTGGCGGGAGCGCTCGAGTCGGCGCACCAGGCGGACGTTGTTCACCTGGACGTCAAACCGGCCAACGTGCTGGTCGGCACGGACGGCGAGCCGAAGCTGGCCGACTTCGGCATCGCCCGCATGAGGGCCGCGCTGGGGGCAAAGAGGGCGACGCAGACGCTGGCGCTCACCCCCGGCTATGCCGCCCCGGAGCGGTTCAAGGAGGACGAGCCGACCGTCGCCGCGGACGTCTACGGTCTGGGCGCGACGCTGTTCACCCTGCTCGTGGGCCACTCGCCGTTTCTGCGATCCCGGGATGAGCAACCCTGGCCCGAGGTAATCATCGGGCGGGTGCTCTACGAACCGGTGCCCGAGTTGGATCCTGGGTTCCCGCAGGGTCTGCGCGCGGTGGCGAGGCGGGCGATGGCCAAGAGCCCCGCGGACCGCTTCGGGTCCGCCGCCGAGCTCGGCGAGGCGTTACGGGCGGTGCAGCGTGACCACGAGCTGGCCGTCACCTCGCTGCTCGTCGTGCCCGTTGCGGACATCCCTGCCCCTCTGCCGCCCCCAGTTCGTCACCGGCGGCTGGCGATGGTGAGCCTTTTGGCTGTGGTGACGCTGGTCGCGGGCGCGGTCATCGCTTTCGTCCGGCCCTCTCCATGCGCACGGCCGCAAGCCGACGGCGCGCTCTCGTTCGGGACGCTGCTCCCGAAGACCGGCCAGTTCCTCTACTCGGGTCCAGCGATGCAGGCTGGTGTGCAGCTGGCGATGAAGGACGTCAACGCCGCTGGCGCCATTGCCGGCATCGTGGTGAAGCTTGATGAGGCGAATCAGCATGACGAGGGTGATCCCTTCTCTGGCGAGACCGCGAGCAAGGCGACTGACCCACTGCTGTCGGGCAGGGTGGATGTGCTCATCGGTCCCGCGACCTCGGCGGTGGCCGGCAAAGTGATCGACAAGGTCGTCTGCGCAGGCGTGATCGTGTTCTCCCCCGCGAACAGCGCATCGGTGTTCACTACGTACGACGACCGTGGGCTCTATTTCCGCACCGCGCCTTCAAACGTGTTCCGAGGTCCGTTGCTCGGCGAGCTCGTCGTCGCCGACGGCAACTCGACCGCGGTGGTGATCGCGCGCGACGACCTCTCCGGCAACGACTTCAGGAGGTTAATTGAACAGGCGATCAAAGCTTCTGGTGGCAGCGTGCTCGACTCCTTCAGCTATGACCCAACGGCGCCCAACCATGACCGGGACGTTCAGCGGATCAAGGACAAGAACCCTGATGCGGTCGTCCTGAGCGGATTCAGCGAGAGCGCCTCGATCCTTCGCGAGATGATCGAGCAGGGCCTCGGCCCGCAGCGCAAGAGGGTGTACGCCGGGACCACCATGAGCAACACCCTGCCCCGGCTCGTCAACCCGCAGGATCCGGGGGTCTTGGCGGGCATGAGGGGCATGTTCGTGGACGAGGGGAGCGAGGCCTTTGTGAGACGGCTGAGAGAGGTCGATCCTGGGCTGCAGGAGTTCACGTTCGGCGCGGAGACCTATGACGCGGTGGTGGTCACCGCGCTCGCGGCGGCCGTCGCCGGGACGGACGCGCCCGCCGCCATAGCCGAGCAGATCAACGGCGTGACGAAGGGCGGTGAGAAGTGCACGAGCTACGCCGACTGCGTCAAGCTCGTGAGAGAGCGCAAGAACATCGACTACGACGGCGCCTCCGGGCCGCTGGAGTTCGCCGACCCTGGTGAGCCCAGCTCGGCGACCTACGTGATCAGCGAGTTCCAGGCCGACGGCTCCCTCAAGCCGCTGCGGACCGTGGCAGCCGGGAGCGCAACCTGATGCGTCCCTGGCTCGGTGGTGTTTTCCGACGGTTTCGGCGGAACCCGTTGAGATTCGAGATTCCTGGGTTCACGAACGTCGTCGAGGTCAGCGCTGGCGGCTTCTCGACCGTCTACCGGGCGTGTCAACCGCAGTTCAACCGTACGGTGGCCATCAAGGTGCTGGACCGGCACGGTCTCGACAAACAGGACCTGTTCCGCCGCTTCGAGCGGGAGTGCAAGACGCTGGGGATGCTCGGCGACCATCCCAACGTGGTGAGGGTCTTTCAAGCTGGCGTCAGCGAGTCCGGCAACCCCTACATCGTCATGGAGTATCTGCCCGCGGGGTCACTGGCCGGCCGGGTGGACGCCGACGGGCCGTTGTCGTGGGAGGCGGTGGTGGCGATCGGGGTGAAGCTGGCGGGGGCGCTCGAGTCGGCGTACCAGGCGGGCGTCCTGCACCTGGACGTCAAGCCCGCCAACCTGATGGTCGGCCCGGACGGCGAGCCGAAGCTCGCCGACTTCGGCATCGCCCGCGTGAGGGCGGCGCTGGGGGCGACGACGCAGACGTTGGCCCTCACTGCTGGCTATGCCGAGCCGGAGCGGTTCGAGGAGGGCGAGCCGACGGCTGCGTCGGACGTCTACGGTCTTGGGGTCACGCTGTTCACCCTGCTCGCGGGTTCCCTGCCGTTCCTTTGGTCCAGGGATGAGGAGCCCAGGCCGGAGGTCATCCTCGGTCGGCAGCTCTTCGGGCCGGTGCCCGAGTTGGACCTCGGGTTCCCGGAGGGTCTGCGCGCGGTAGTGGCGCGGGCCATGGCCAAGAGCCCTGCGGACCGGTACGAGTCTGCCGCCGAGCTCGGCAAGGCGTTACAGGCGGTGCAGGGTGACCACGGGCTGGCCGTAACCGGGCTGTGTGTCGTACCTGTTGAGCCCACTGAGCCAATCCGAAAACCGAAGCCGCCCCTGGATCGTCACCGGCGGTTGGTGGTCGTCTGCCTTCTGCTTGCGGTGATGCTGGTCGCGGGCGTTATCCGGGTTGTGACCTTGCCTCCGTGTTCACAGCCCAAGATGGTCCAAGCCGACGGCGTGCTCTCGTTCGGGACGTTGCTCCCGAAGACCGGTCAGTATGTCTACAACGGTCCAGCGTTGCAAGCTGGGGCGCAGCTGGCGATCAAGGACATCAACGACGCTGGCGGCATCCCCGGAATTAACGTGCAGCTCGATCAGGCCAGCCAGCGCGACGAGGGTGACCCCTCCGCTGACACCGCCAGCCGGTCGACTGACGCGCTGCTGTCCGGCGGGGTAGATGTGATTATCGGCGCTGCGACGTCAGCAGTGACCGCGAGGGTGATCGACAAAGTCGTATGCGCAGGCGTGATTTTGTTCTCTCCCTCGAACACCGCACCGGTATTCTCCACCTACCTCGACCACGGGCTCTACTTCCGCACCGGACCAGTAAATGTTCTCGAGGGCTCCGTGCTTGGTAAACTTATCGTTGCTGAGCGCACCTCGACGGCGGTGGTTATGGCGCGCAACGACCCCTACGGCAACAGCTCGCGGCAGGCGACCGTAAAGGCGATCGAGGACTCCGGGGGGCAGGTGCTTGATTCCTTGAGCTATGACCCGTACGCCTCCAACTATGATAGGGATATCCAGCGGGTCAAGGCGAAGAACCCCGATGCGATTGTCCTGATCGGATTCAGAGAGAGCGCCCGGATCCTCGCCGCTATGATCGAGCAGGGCCTTGGTCCGAAGCACAAAAAGGTGTACGGCACACCCGCCAACATGAGCAATACCTTGGCCCAACAGGTCAACCCACAAGACCCAGGCGTGTTGACGGGCATGAAGGGCATCCAGCCGCACGCTGGGAGTGAGGCATTTGTGGCCCGGCTGAAGGAGGTCAATCCCGGGCTGCGGGACCTCACGTACGCCCCGCACGTCTACGACGCGGTGGTGGTCACCGCGCTCGCCGCGGCTGTCGCCCGCACGGACGCGTCCGCCGCCATCGCCGGGCAGGTCAACGGCGTGACGAAGCAGGGCGTGAAGTGCGCGAGCTACGCCGACTGCATGAGGCTGGTCCAGGAGGGCAAGGACATCGACTACGACGGGGTTTCTGGGCCGTTGGAGTTCACCGACCCTGGTGAGCCCAGCTCAGGCACCTATGTGATCAGCGAAATCCAGGCCGACGGCTCCCTCGAGCCGCTGCGGACCGTGGAGGTCAGCCGGTGACCATCGATCGTCTGAGGCTCACCGCAACGTTATTCCTTTGGCCCATGGGGATCGAGGGCTTGAATAGGCCCGATTGTGGGGGTAAGGTGCGGTGCTCGTTTGGGACAAGTGACATTCGCGTAGCTGGATGGAGGATAGCGATGGGATACGCACATCCTGAGGTGTTGGTCAGCACGCAGTGGGTCCAAGATCACCAGGACGACGACAACGTATGCATTCTCGAGGTCGACTATGACCCTGCGGGAGCGTACGAGCTTGGTCACCTCCGTAACGCGGCCCTGGTTGACTGGAAGAAGGACATCAACGATCCGGTTCGGCGTGACATCCTCTCCAAACACCAGTTTGAGAACTTGATGGGCCAAGTTGGCGCCACGCCCGATTCGACGCTCGTGCTCTACGGCGACATGCGCAACTGGTTCGCTGCGTTTGCCTTCTGGACCTTCAAGATCTATCGCCACGCCGACGTCAGGCTTATGGACGGAGGCCGCCGGAAGTGGATCGAGGAGGGGCGCGAGGTCACCGAGGACGTGCCGAAGCGCGACCAGACCACCTATAGCGCGGGTGGCCCTGACCTTGGCCTGCGGGCCTTTCTTCCCCAGGTCCTCGCAGTCCTCGGCCGTGACGACGTCGGCTTCGTGGACGTTCGTTCCCCCGTGGAGTTCTCCGGTGAGATCACTGCCCCGGCGGAGTACCCCACCGAGGCGGCTCAGCGGGGTGGCCACATCCCCGGGGCGGCGAACGTGCCGTGGGCGCTTGCGATCAACGACGACGACACGTTCAAATCCGCCGACGAGCTTGCGGAGCTTTACCTGCCGAAAGGCGTCACGCCCGACAAGTCGATCATCACCTACTGCCGTATCGGCGAGCGGTCGTCCCATTCGTGGTTCGTGTTGAAATACCTACTCGGTCATCCGGTCGTCATCAACTACGACGGTTCCTGGAGCGAGTTCGGGAACGTGGTGGGGGCGCCCGTAGAAAAGACGTACGCCGGGTAGCGCTCAATGGAGGTCGGGCGCCTCGTCGATCTCACCAACGCTGAGCAGGACTGTGGTGATTCCGCGCTTACGGTGGTGCGACGGGCGCTGAAGGAGCTCGACCTTGGCCAGATCATGGAGGTGCGCACCACCGTGGCCGAGCATGCCTTTGTCGTGAGGGCATGGGCGCGCAAGACCGGAAAATCTATTATCTCCGACCGCACCGAAGGCAAGCAGACGCAAATCTTTCTCGAGCGCACCGCTGATGGCTGACTCGATCGTTGTCGTGATCTCCTCAGCGAGCCCGCAGGCGCTCGGTACTGCCCTTGACCTGTCGGCGGCGGCCGTCGCGCTCGAGATGGAGCTGCACGTCTACTTCACGGGTGACGCGGTGGTCTGGGTCGGACGCCCCGACGGCGAGGCGTCCGACCGCAGCGCCACCGATGCGCTCCGCAACGATGTCGCCGAGCGCCTGCGGGCGCTGAAGGAGGACGGAACCGTCAACGTCTATGCCTGCTCCGGGGCGATGAAGGCGCACGGCATCGCCCCGGAGCGCCTGGCCTCGGAGGTGGACATGCCGGCCGGCTTCGTGTACATCCTGGACCTGGCGAGCAGGGCCAGCGTCACCCTCAATTTCTGACCTGTTTCGGGCGTTGCGTGGCACGTCGGAGCCGCCGAACCCGTGTGCTCGGCGTCAGCTCAGGCGAGCGGGTTGAGGCCGGCCGAGCGCAGCTCGTCGAGCGTGCCGACCGCGCGGATACGGCCGGTGTCGAGGAGGACGATCTGGTCGGCCCGCTCGAGAGCGGCTGCGCGGTGGGAGACGACGAGGCAGGTTGGGCGGGCGCGGCCCGCCGCCTGGCGGTCGTCGGAGGGTGCGCCGTCGAGCAGACGCGCCCACAGCAGACGTTCGGTCTCGGCGTCGAGCGCGCTGGACAGGTCGTCGAGGACGAGCAGGGCGGGGTCGCCCAGCAGCGCCCGGGCAGTGGCGGCGCGCTGGATCTGGCCGCCTGACAGGCGGACGCCGCGGGGACCGATCACGGTATCGAGCCGGTCAGCCATGCTCGCGACGTCGGCGTCGAGCGCGGCGCGGCGCACTGCGGCTCTCAGGGTGTCTTCGGCCGTTGAGACACCGAGCGTGAGGTTGTCCCGCAGTGGGGTGCTGAACAGCGTGGGGACCTGGGGTAGGTACGCGCAGCGTGGCGGGGTCATGTGCGCGGCCAGGTCGGTAACGACCCGGCCGTCCCAGCGCACGGTGCCCTGGGCTGGGCCGACCAAGCCGAGCAGCGCCCGCAGCAGCGTCGTTTTGCCGCTGCCGACCGGTCCGGACACGACGGTGAACGAGCCGGCGGGGAGATCGAGGTCG
This sequence comes from Egibacteraceae bacterium, assembly GCA_050743125.1. Taxonomy (GTDB): domain Bacteria; phylum Actinomycetota; class Nitriliruptoria; order Euzebyales; family Egibacteraceae; genus JBOGEB01. Next base: position 20,553 of record JBOGEB010000017.1, on the reverse strand, counting down.
ACCCCGGTCACGCCGTGGCCGTCGGCGAACTGGTAGCCCAGACCCCGAATCTGCACCGCGGCGGGCCGGGGCGCGGCTGGGCGCGCGCGGGGGGTTGCCGGGAGCTGCCCGTCGAGCTGCAGCCGACGGTGGGTGACGACCGCGAACGCGTCCTGCGCCGGCATGAGCGCGGCCATGCGGCTTGCGGCGACCTGCGCCTGCCGGTGCCGGACGAGCAGCCGGCCAGACCAGCGTGGCAGGGCGGCCAGCGACGTGACGTAGCTTGCGAACAGCACGAGGTCGCCAACAGTGAACGCGCCCGTACGCATGGCGGGAGCGACGAGCAGCAGGACCAGGCCGATGGTGAGGTCGATGGTCGAGCCGTTGAAGGCGTCCATGCCGTCGGACAGCAGCTGGTCGCGCAGCGCCGCCGTTTTCCGGGTGGCGTTCAGGGCGCGCAGCCGGCGGATGACCGCCGCCTCGGCGCCAGCGACCTTGACCGCGAGGACCGAGGAGAACAGGTTGCCGAGGAAGCCGGTGACCAGCGCGGTCGCCTCGCGGTCCGCCCGATGATAGGACTGCAGCCGCTCCGTGAGCAGGCGGGTGACCAGGCAGGCCGCAGCCAGCGGAGCCAGGACCACGAGCGTGACGGCGGTGTCGATGCGCAGCATCACCGGGATCGCGAGCGCCGCGAACAGCATGGCCCCGCTGATGTCGACCCAGGTGTCGACGAAGCGGACGAGGTCATTGGCGTCGTCGCGGAACACCGGGACGGCCGAGCCCGATCCCGTGACCGGCCGTCCGGCTTCCGAGTTGCCGCTGGCCAGCTGCGCGCGGAGCATGTTCTCGCGCAGCAGGGTCTCGGCGTACGTCCACCACCGCCTCCAGATCATGACCCCGGTGGAGAACACGGCCAGGCGGCTTGCCTCAATGGCGGCGAACAACGCGAGCAGCGCGCCCAGGCTGAGCGTGGCGGGCTGCTGCCCGGCGATCGCGTCGAAAACTGCCTGCAGCGTGAGGCCGACGAAGAAAGGGCTGGCCCACCAGGCGATCCACAGCGCCGCGCCGATGGCAAAACGGCGGGGCTGGTGGCGCGCGAGCCGCCAGCCGAGCGCCACCACGCGCAGGGTGGGACGGCTCATCGGCGAGTTTCTGGGTACGCCAAGGCTGGCCCGGCCTTGTCCGCGCGGAGCAGGGCGGAGAACCGGGACGCGGGGTCGGCGACGAGAGCGCTGCGCGCCCCGGCCTCTACGATCCGTCCGTGCTCGAGCACGACGACGACGTCGGCCCGCTCGACCGCGCTGAGGCGATGCGCGATGACCACCGCCGTGCGACCGGCGAGCAGTCGGTCGAGCGCGCGTTCGACGAGCGCCGCCGTCGCCGGGTCGACCCGTGAGGAGGCCTCGTCGAGCAGGACGAGACCAGGGTCGCGCAAGAACGCCCGGCCGAGCCCCAACAGCTGCGCCTGACCTGCTGAGGGCTGCGTGTCCTCGCCGAGGACGGTGTCCAGCCCAGCCGGCAGGGCGTGCAGCCAACCACCGAGACCGAGGCCGTCGAGTAAGTCGGCGAGCGCCGCATCCGGCGGGGCTGCGTCGAAGAGCGTCAGGTTGTCCCGGACGCTCGCGGTGAACAATTGGACGTTCTGGGTTACGACCGCCACGCGGCGCCGCAGCTCGTCAGCGTCCACGTCACGCAGGTCGACACCACCGACGCGGACCACCCCGCGGGTCGGGTCGGCCAGCCGCAGCGAGAGCCGCGCGAGCGTGGTCTTGCCGCTGCCGGTGTGGCCGACGAGCCCAACGACCTGCCCCGGCGAGACCGCGAGGTTCACGTCCCGTAGGACCAGCCGGCCTGGTGTATCTCCACCCCCCGCGCCGCTGGGCGGCTCACCCCGGACGTCCGCGTAGCAGAACTCGACGCCTTCGAAGTCGACCGAGAGCGCGCCGGCCGGCAGCAACGCACGCCCGCTGGTCTCCATGGCAGGCTGCGTGTCCAGCAGCGTGCGCATCCGGCTGGCTCCCGCGGCTGCGCGCTGGAGCTCTTGGAGCTGCTCGGCGATGAGCTCGATCGGGCGGCGCAGCACTTGTGTGTACTGGAACAGCAGGAACACGGTGCCGACGGTGACGAGTCCTCGTCGCTGCAGCATCTCGCCTGCGAGCAGCATGAGCATCCCCCCGGCGGCGAAGGACCCCATGGTCGACACCCAGATCCAGACACGTGCCCGCGCCGCCACCATGACCTTGGAAAGGAACGCGCCGCTCGCACGCTCGTGGCGGTCCAGCGCGTGCGGTCCGGCGCCGAGCGCGCGCACGTCCTCCGCCCCGTCGAGCTGCTCCTCGACAACGCCGATCACGGCGCTGTACGCGGCCCGCTCCGCGGTTGACTGGGGTACCGCGCGGTTGCGCAGCAGTGCCGTCACGGCGATCGCCATGGCGGCGAAAACCGCCATCGCCAGCCCGATCCGCCAGTCCTCACGGGCGACGAGCAGCAGCGCCCCGGCAACGGTGACGCCCGCAGCGACGACCTTGATGACGAAGTTCGTGAAGAACGTCGACATCGCGGTCGCGTCACCGTCGATCCGCTCGATGAGCCGTCCTGGCTGGGTGGCGGCGTGGTAGGCGAGCTCGAGCCGCAGCGCGTGGGCCGCCGCACGCTCCCGCAGGTCGTTCAATACCGTCCAGGACACCCGGGTCGCCACGTAGGTGGCGCCGACCGTCGCGACCTGAGTGAGCAGGCCGAGCGCGGCGTACGCGGCGGCGATCGTCAGCAGCCGGGGCACGCTCGCGCCGGCGACCGCCCGGTCGATGAACGCGCGGAGTAGCTGCGGTCCGGCAAGCGGCAACGCCCCGCTCCCCGCGAGCACAACGGCCAGGACCGCGAGTACCCGCCGCTGCGGTCGGAGCAGTTCGGCGAGCAGACGCCAGTGGTCAGAGGTGCGTGAGCGCAAGAGAGGCACCCTTCGCGCAGGCGCGCAGCGTCGAAAGGGAGGCGGCTGGAGGACTACGCGGTATGGCCGCAGTCACGCGGCGCGGCGGCGCTGCCGGCCGGCGGGCCGAGGGCGACGACGAAAACCCCGACCCCACGCGGCAGCTTTGACAGCCAGAGCATCGTCACCCTCCTTCCCGCTGTGGTTCTCGTCATGTATGCGCGAGTTGGCAAGCTGTAAAGCCTACGACGGATTGACCGCTTCGGTCAAATACCGCTGTTCTAGTGGTCCGCGCGGAAAACCCGTGGCATTCGTGCGTAAAGCATCCGCACCTCGCGGCGTTGGGATCGCTTGAGGACAACCAGCACACGGCGCGACCCGCGCGGAGCGCTTCGCCTTGCGAGGCGGGCGGCCCCCGGACGCCCTCACAGTCAACGGAACGAATGGGGTGGATCGGCTGAGGAGGGCACCATGGTTGTAGCCGCCGCCGCCAAGACCGGCAAGGCAAAACAGACGTTGGTCGTCGAGCTGCCGTTCCCAGGCGAGGAGGGCGAGGCCGCGTTCAGCCGGGCCGACGTCGTGTTCACCGGAGTGGACCATGCGGGCGTCTCCTACGAGGTACGGCTGTTCCTCAACAACCCGAGCGCCGACGTCACCACGCCGAGGACCCACGAAGCGGGTTATGCCGGGCGGTTCACGGTCTTCGGCCACGGCGGCTGCTACGGCGACCCGGGCCACTGCGACGTGCCCTCGGCGTCCACCGATCCCACCGACCTGCGTCCGGCGCACCCCCTCACCCCACTCGACACCTACGTCCGACACCTACGTCACCGTCACCGATTCCCTCCGGCGTCTCCTGACGGGCGGGGGCGTGCTCCAGACCGTCACGCTGGTCCCGTTTTCGCTCACGCCCAATAGCAAGGAGCGCAAGCCGGCGCCTGAGCTGCTCCACTTCCAGGACGTGTCGCTGCAGACCTACCTGACGGCAACCGAAGCCGACGTCGAGCCGGGCTAGCCGCACGTCGCTGGTGTCTCCTGGCACCGGTGGGAGGAGAGGCCCCCCGCGCGAGCCGTTCCGCTACCCGCGGCCTTTGGCGGCGAGGCCGGACGACAGCGAGCGGCACAGGGCGGCCTGGGCGGCGAAGAAGCCGCACAGGCCGTGGACGCCGCCGCCGGGCGGAGTGGACGACGAGCACAGGTAGACGCCGGACAGCGGCGTCGTGTACGGCGACAGCCGCGCGACCGGGCGGGTGAACAGCTGGTGGAGATCCTGCGCGCCGCCGTTGATGTCGCCGCCGACGTAGTTCGGGTTGTGCGCCTGCATTGCGGCGGCCGTCCGGACGGCACGGGCGAGGACAAGGTCACGAAAGCCCGGAGCGAAGCGCTCGAGCTGCGCCTCGATCCGCTCGGTCATGTCGACCGTCGAGCCGTTCGGGACATGGCAGTACCCCCAGAGCGTGTGTTTGCCGTCGGGCGCTCGCGAGTCGTCGAACAAGCTGGGTTGCGCGAGCAGCACGAACGGTCGCTCCGGGTGGCGGCCGTGGGCAACGGCGTCCTCGGCCTCCGCGACCTCTTGAAGGGTTCCGCCGACGTGCACCGTCCCCGCCTGAGCGCAGCCGGGCGCCGTCCATGGCACTGGCCCGTCGAGCGCCCAGTCGACCTTGAACACCCCTGGACCGTAGCGGTACCGCGTGAGCCGCCAACGGTAGCTGGGCGGGAGCCGGTCACCCGCGATCCTCAGGAGTTGTCTCGGGGTGACATCAAAGAGGACCGCGCGGCTGGTGGGGAGCTCGTGAAGGCTGCGGACGTTCCACCCGGTGCGGATCTCGCCACCGAGCTGCCGGAGATGCGCCGTGAGCGCGTCGGCGATCGCCTGCGACCCACCGCGCGGCAGCGGCCAGCCGACCCGGTGCGCGAGGGCGCCGAGGACCAGCCCGAACCCGGCGGTCACCGGCTTGTGCAGCGGGAGGATCGAGTGCGCGGCCATGCCGGCGAACAGCGCGCGGGCACGCGGACCACGGAACCTGGCCTGGGCCAGGAGCGCGGCGGGCTGGATCGCCACGAGGGCGAAGCGCGCTGCCACGAGCGGGTCATGGGGGACGCGCAGCGGCCCGAGCGCCGCCTGGGCGATACCGTCCCAGTCCCGTGCGAGCGGCGCGAACAGCCGCTGCCACGCCGGGGCGTCGGCGTCCAAGGACGCGCCGGTAGCGCCGAGATCCTGGTGGAGCAGCGCGGCGCTGCCGTCGTCGAGCGGGTGCGCGAGCGCGATCGGTGGCTGGATCCACTCCAGGCCGTGGTCGGCCAGCGGCATCCCGGCGAAGACCGGCGACGCCAGCCCGAGCGGGTGGACGCCCGAGCAGACGTCGTGGACGAACCCGGGCAGCGTCAGCTCGGCGGAGCGGGTGCCCCCGCCGACGGTGTCGGCGGCCTCGACGACGAGCACCGACCGGCCGGCCGCCGCGAGGGTGATCGCTGCGGCCAGCCCGTTCGGCCCTGACCCGACGACGACTGCGTCAGGCATCCACCAGTCGCTCCCGGCGGCCGGGCCTTCGGAACGGCGCGCCCATCGCAGAGAGCCCGGAGCGGATCGCGGCGTTGTGCCGGACGTTCCCGGCCTTGCGCCACTGCCGCTTGCGGTCGATGCACCCGACCTCGGTGTCGACCTGGCCGTCGATGCCGAAGCGCGCGGCGAGCGTGGTCAGCGTGTGCTGCCAGAACAGGTCTTCCCACCGATGGAGGGAGAGCGCCAACCGAGCTCGGGGCTTCGGATCGATCTGCGCCTGCGCGACCGTGACGCCTTCGCGCTCGAACGCGCTGAACGTGATCCAGCCGGCCAGCCCGTGCCCCTCCGGCGTCATGAACGTGAACGACTCGTCGTCAGCGTAGAGCACGAACACCCCAGCCGCGCAGGTCGGACGTCCGTGTGGCCAGGATTCGTCACGCATGCGTGACGAATCCTGGCCACAAGCTCGACAGGCGATCCCCAACCGGGAGCGTTACCGCCGGCGTTACGAGGGCGCGGCCCGGTTATCCACAGGTGCGGCGACAACACGGCCGTTCCAGTGACGAGGACCCCTACACTGCGACGAAGCACCATGAGGCACATGGGGGAGGCGGATGCCGATGGCAGTAGACGAGCGCACCAGGCACGGGCTGTACACTCGCCTCGAGGAGGTCCTCGGCGGTGAGCATGCGATGACGCTCATGGAGCATCTCCCACCCGTCGGGTGGGCGGACGTGGCAACCAAGCAGGACCTTGGCGTGTTGAAGGGCGACCTGGCCGCTCTCGAGCAGCGGCTCGGGCAGCGGATCGACGGGCTCGAGGAGCGCATCGACCTCAAGATCGACGGGCTCGAGGAGCGCATCGACCTCAAGATGGAGGGGCTCGAGGGGCGCATCGACCTCAAGATCGACGGGCTCGAGGAGCGCATCGACCACAAGGTCGACGGGCTCGAGGAGCGCATCGACCTCAAGATGGAGGCCCTGAAGCACGAGCTGCGGTCAGATTTCCACACCGAGCTCGTTGTCCAGACCCGGCTGTTCCTCCTCGCCATGACGGGCAGCTCGGCCACCATCGCCTCGCTGGCTTTCGCCGCCGCCAGGCTCACCTGAACCGCGAACACCGCCCGCTCGGCCTAAGCACGTGTTTGAGAACCGCGGCCTTGCCGTGTGGGCGAAGCGAAGCGGAGCGCGGTGTCGGTTGCCCGTGTGGGGACTCCCCCAGCTCCTGGCCGCCGAAACCGCCGACCGCACCAACCTCCCCCACCCACCCACCCTGAAAGGAACCTGCGACGATCGCCTGACAACAGGGTCGCGTCGGGTGCAGCGACCTGAACGGCTCTTCGCGAGCGGAACCCGACGCGACGCGGCCCTCGGAATACTCCTCAAACACGTTCTCAACGCCCGGCAGTGGCTCGCGCTCGACCCCTTTCACGAGCCGTCCACCTCAGCGCATTCTCCTGCGCGCCTGGAACGAGAGCGGGCCGCCGCCGTGCGCAGTACCGCGAGTGCGTCCGCGTGCTCGACCGTGAGTTCGGCGTCCCGCCGCTCGAGGAGACGACCGCGCTCCATCAGGCGGTCATCGCCGGTGCGGTGCCCTCCGCCGTCAGCCGACCCCAGCCGTCCGCACCGTCCCCGCGCCACAGACCACTGACAGGCCGGCGGACGCGACGGCCGCTGCTCGGCCGGGACACCGAGCTGGGGATGCTCGGGGGCCGCACGCCGCGATCAGGCGTGACGGCCATCGTGGTCGAGGGCGAGTCCGGCATCGGCAAGATCCGCCTCGCCGAGGAGCTCCTCTCCCGTGCGTGGGCAGCCGGTGCGACCGCGTTCGTGGCCGAGACCCTCCGTGCCGCCCTCACGGCCGCGCCCGCCGACTGGCGGAACGTGGTGCCAGCGCGCCTGCTCGTCAAGGCCGCCCGGCTCGCCCCGACCTTGTCGGCGATGTCCGTGCTGTTGGCCGCCTGCACCGGCCCGCCGACGGGGCCTCGCTCGACTTGCTCACTTGACTTGCTCACTTGGCTCGTCCGCCGCCTTGAGGGGCGGCCGGTCTGCCTCGTCGCCACCTGGCGCAGCGAGGAACCGAGACAGACGGTTATCGTCACCTCACCGCACTACGTGAGGTACGGCGGGGTCGCTTGGCGGTTGGGGACCGAGAGGGACGGGAAGATTGAACGGGACGGCAGCGGCGCGGCCGGGAGAGACAACGCGTGCTCGTCTATTTGGGAGTGGGATCGGTCGCGGCCGCGACCCTCCTGTACGAGGTCGCTCTCACCCGGATCTTCTCCATCGCCTACGGCTACCACTTCGCCTTCCTGGCGATGAGCCTGGGGCTGCTGGGGTTCGGGGCGAGCGGTACCCTGCTCGGGCTTCGTCCACCGTCGCGCCAGCCGTTGCGCCCCCCGCTGCTTGCTCGCCTGGCGGCGGCTGCTTCGCTTGCGTTGGTGTGCGGCTATGCCGTCTCGAACCGGATCCCGTTCGATCCCTACCGTGTGGGCTGGGAGCCGAGCCAGCTGGTGCTCCTGGCCGCGTATCTCCTCTGCTATGCGGTTGCGTTCCTGCTCGCCGGGTTGGTTCTCGGATTGCCTTTGACGAGGTGGCCGGAGCGGGCTCCGGGCGTGTACGGGGCGGGTCTGGCAGGTTCGGCGGCGGGCGCCGTGGTCGCCCTCGTCGCCTTGGACAGGGCGGACCCCGCCGCGGCTGTCCTGCTGGCCGGGTTGACGGCCGCCCTCGGTTCCTTCGCGTTCGCGTGCGCACGGTCCGAGGCCGAGGCGCCCGTCGGCCTGGCGCCCCGGGCGGACCGGTTCGTCGGGCTGACGGCTGCCGGCCTGGCCCTGGTGGGCTTGTGGCAGACGCCGTCGTGGCTGGAGATCCGGCTTTCGCCGTACAAGCCGTTGTCCCAGCTGGCAAGCGTCCCGGACGCCCGGGTGCTGGAGCGCAGGCACAGCGCGGCTTCGCGGATCGACGTCGTCTCGAGCCCGGCCGTTCATTCCGCTCCCGGGTTGACGCTCCAGTACCAGGGAGGCCTGCCCGAGCAGAGCGCCGTAGTTCTCGACGGCGAGGTCGTGCTGCCGCTCACCGCCCGCCAGGGCCTGACCCACGGCTTCGTCGACGGTCTGCCGACCGCGCTGGCGCATCGCCTGCGGCCGGCGTCGCGGACCCTCGTCCTCTCACCGGGCGGGGGGCTTGAGGTGCTGTCGGCCCTGGAGCTCGGTGCGCGCTCGGTCGTCGCGGTGGAGAACAACCGCCTCCTCGCGGAGCTCCTCACGTCCGGCCTGTCGTCCCGGGCCGGCGGTGTCTACGAGGATCCGCGGGTCGAGCTCGTCGTCTCCAACCCGCGCGGGTACCTGTCGCGCTCGCAGGAGGCGTTCGACCTCGTCACGCTGGCCCTGTCGGAGAACCGCCGCGCGGTGACGGCCGGGGCCTTCTCCCTGTCGGAGACCTATCCGCTGACCGCAGAGGCGTTCGACGCCTACCTTGCTCACCTGGCGCCTGGGGGCCTGCTGGTCGTCCACCGCTGGCTGCAGCTGCCTCCGACCGAGGAGCTGCGCGCGACAGCGCTGGTGGCGGACGCCCTGCGACGTGCCGGGAAGAGCCCGGCCACGAGGATCATCGCCATCCGGTCGTTCTCGACGATGCTGATCCTGGCGAAGCAGGAACCGTTCAATCCGCCGGAGATCGAAGCGGCGAAGGGCTTCGCCCGGCAGCGCCAGTTCGACCTCGTCTGGTACCCGGGGATCCAACCCGGTGAAGCGAACGTCGCCAACGTGCTGCGCCGGGATCGCTACCACGAGTCCTTCCGGCAGCTTCTGTCGGACGAGCAGGCCGTCTACGACCGCTACGAGTACGACGTGGCGCCGCCGCACGACACCCGGCCGTTCTTCTTCCACTTCTTCAAGTGGGAGCAGACGCCGACCGTCATCGCCCTCCTCGGCAGGACCTGGCAGCCGTTCGGGGGAAGCGGGTATCTCATCCTCGTGGCGCTGCTCATGTTGACAACGGGCCTGTCGCTGGCGCTGCTGCTCATGCCGGCCGCCGCCATCCGCTGGCGAGACCCGGACCGGGCAGAGCGCAACAACCGGGCGCCGCCGATGGTCTACTTCGCGGCGCTGGGGCTCGGATTCCTCCTCGTCGAGGTCGCCCTCGTGCAGCGCTTCGTGCTGCTTTTGGACCATTCCGCCCGGTCGTTCGCCGTCGTGGTCTTCGGACTGCTGGCCTTCTCGGGTCTGGGGAGCGCGTTGTCGGCCCGGATGCCCTGGCGCGGCGGGCTGGCCGCGCTTGCGGCTGCCGTGGCGGCGTACCCGGTGGTGTTGACGCACGTTCTTCCGGGATCTCTCGGTCGGGGCCTGGGGGTGCGCATCGGGATCACGCTCGGGTTGCTCGCCCCGCTCGGGTTCCTGATGGGCATCGGATTCCCCCGCGGTCTGGCAGCGCTCGGCGCCGCCAGGCCCAGCCGGTTGCCGCTGGCCTGGGGAGTGAACGGGTTCACGTCCGTGGTCAGCGCCGTCCTGGCTCCGATGATCGCCCTGTCGTGGGGCTTCCAGGCCGTGTTCGTCTGCGCGGCGCTCGCCTACGCGCTCGCCTTCTGGGCTGCCCGCGGTCCGCAGATCCGCGACCCCGCCGCCGTCACGGCTTGCGGACCAGAGGAACGAACGCCACGTCGGTGATGTTCTCCGAGACCACCTTGCCCTGCTGCTTGGTGAGCCGCCACAGCGTCTGGTAGCTGCCTGGCGGACCGACCGGGATCACCATGCGGCCGCCCTCTCTCAACTGTCCCACCAGGGGAGCGGGAATGTGGTCAGGGGCCGCAGTGACGATGATGCCGTCGTAGGGGCCGTGCTCCGCCCATCCGAAATACCCGTCCGCGTTCCTGCTCTGGACGCGCGCGTAGCCAAGCCGCTCGAGCGTGGATGCCGCGCGCCGCGCGAGCTTCGGGAGGATCTCCACTGTGTAGACACGGTCGGTCAGCTCGGCGGCGACTGCCGCCTGGTACCCGGAGCCGGTACCGATCTCGAGGACCGCCTCGCCGGCCTGCACGTCGAGAAGCTCGGTCATGAGGGCGACGATGTAGGGCTGGCTGATCGTCTGCCCCTCGCCGATGGGCAGGGCCCGGTCCTCGTACGCTCGGTCCATCTGTTCGCGCGGGACGAACTCGTGGCGCGGGACGGTTCGCATCGCGTCCAAGACCCTGGAATCGTTCACTCCTCTCGCAGCGATCTGCGTGTCGACCATCGCGAGGCGGTCCGGTCGAAAGCGACCGTCACTGGATGCGGGGATGGACGCCGACGGCTCCACCCCAGGCGAGACGGCCGCTTTCGGCAAGCCGCCCGCCCGTTCGCTGCCCGCAGAGCATGAGCCGAGCGCGCCCACGACCAGAACCCAAAACACTACGACACGGGCCGGTGAGACGGCTCCTCTCATGGCGCTGAGCATTCCAGGCCCGAGGCGAATCGAAGCAACGCGCGCACCTCTTTCCAACGACCCTATCAGGGCGTGCCCGCAGCGCCTCGCCGTAGCGCGAGACGGAAACAGGTCTTCGTCAACCTCGGTTTCGCGTTCGATCCCCCGATTCACCGACGACCAGGCCACCTGCATGATCGTCAGCGAGGAGGCCTTCGTCATGCTGCTCGTCGAGGACCGGTTCAAGGACTTCGTCAACAAGGAGATCTGCGATGCGACGACGCACACGGAGGCGGTCCTCGCGTTGCCCGCGCAGAGCAGAAACAGCTCGAACAGCTCGTCAACAAGGCGCTCGCAGCAGGGGATTCGCCCGACGAACGACCCGTCGACCAGGGCTTCATGTACGGGTGGAGCTTCCACGACATCGACGGGAGGTCATCTGGATGGACCCGAGCGCACGCGCCTGCTGAGACGAACAGCGGCCTGCGCGAGCCCGAGAGTGTGGACTGACCCGACGTCCGGGGTAAGACCTACCTGCACGTTGCGGCCGAGTGCGCCGCACCCGAGCGGGGAGGCCCGATCTCGATGGCCCAAGGACGACTGACGGGGCGCTCCTGGCGGGCGTGGGTGCTCCGGCGCCTGCTCGGGCGGCTGCGCATCGGTGACGACATCGTCCGGCACCTGTCGACCTTCCAGCGGCTCGGTGCGACGCTGGAGGTGGCGCCTCCGCTCGAGATGCTGCCGGTCGGCGCCCGCACCATCTTTCGGGCCGTGCGTACCCGCGCCGCGGCGGACCTGCGCCGCGACTGGTTGTGGCCGTACTGGCTGGAGCGCCAGCTCGATCCGTCGGGCCCCGCCTTCACGCCGCGCGGCCACCTGCCGGTGATGCAGAACGTCACCTGTCGCAACTGGACCGCGGTGGGGAACCCGGGCTCCCCGTGGGAGGCGATCGTCGACCCCAGAGGACTGGTGACGCCCACCTTCGACGGTTGGTCGCTGGACTGGTGGGTGCGCACGGACGGCCGCTGGCGGTTCCCGAGCCGCGAGGCCGAAGTGGCGCAGTCGCTGGTGGGGTCCGCGCCGGTGGTGCGCACCGCGCTGGGGACGCCGACGGGTCAGGTGGTCCAGCGGGTGTACGGCGTGGAGGTCGTGCCTGAGCTGGTGGCGGTCGAGGTCGAGAACGCCTCTGCTGAGCCGGTCGAGGTCGCGTTCGCGCTGCGGCCCTACAACCCGGAGGGCTTGGCGGTGCTCGAGGCGATCGAGGTCGACGGCTCGTGCGTGCGCGTCGACCGGCGGGAAGCGCTGTTCCTGCCCGGTCCCCCGCAGCGGGCGGTGTTGTCGACGTTCCGCGACGGTGACGTGGCGGACCTGCTCGACGGGACGCGCTCGGCCGGGAAGGTGAGCGACCCGGCCGGCCTCGCGCAGGCGGCGTTCGTGTTCACGGTCTCCCCCGGCGAGCGGGTGCGCGCCGCGCTGCCGCTTGGAGGTCGGACCGCGCGTACGCGCTGGCCGATGCCGTGGCGGCGCCGGATGCGGCATACCGTGCCGGACCCGGCTCGGCTGCCGCTCGCGTCCGAGGTCGCGTCGGATTGGCAGCGCAGGCTGGAGCGCGGCCTGCGGGTCGAGCTCCCGGACCGCCAGGTCCAACAGGCCGTCGACGCCAACCGCGCGTACCTGCTCCTGCTGCACGACCCCGGCAGCATCACGCCTGGCCCGTACACCTACCACCGCTTCTGGTTCCGTGACGCCGCCTACCAGGTCGCCGCGCTCGACCGGTGGGGCTTCCACGAGGAGGCCGCAGACGTCCTGCGCAGCTACCCCAGGCGGCAGCGCCCGGACGGCTTCTTCTACAGCCAGTGGCGGGAGTGGGACGCGAACGGCGCCGCGATCTGGACCGTCGCCGAGCATCACCGGCTCACCGGGGACCGGGCGCTACTGGGGGAGCTCGCCGGCGCGGTCGCACGCGGCGCCGACTGGATCGCGCGGGCCTGCGCCGACGACACCGGCAAGGTGCCGGAGGCGAGAGGGCTGCTGCCCGCTGGTGTGTCGGCTGAGCACCTCGGCCCGTTCGACTACTACTACTGGGACGACCTGTGGGCCTGGCGTGGGCTGCTGGACGCGGCGGCGGTCGCCGAGTGGACCGGCCAGGCCGAGGCCGCGGCCCGCGCCCGGCAGGCGGCGGGGGCATTACGGGACGCGCTGTTCGCCTCGCTGGAGCAGGCCGCGCGGCGGCTCGGCCGCCGCCTGATCCCGGCTGGGCCGACCCGGGGCCTGGACGCCGGCATGATCGGTTCGCTGGCGGCGTGCAGCCCCCTGGGGCTCCTCGAGCCCGGCGACGAGTGGATCGCCGGCACCGCCCAGGCCGTGCGCGAGCGCTTCTGCATCCAGGACGCGTTCTACCAGAGCATCTCCCACACCGGGCTTGGCACCTACCTCACGCTCCAGCTCGCGTTCGTCGAGCTGGAGGCCGGAGACGAGCGGGCGTGGCGGCGCTTCCGCTGGCTGCTGGAGGCAGCCACCCCGACGTTCACCTGGCCAGAGGCGGTCCATCCCCGGATCGGCGGCGGCTGCATGGGCGACGGCCACCACGGCTGGACCGCCGCTGACGTCTTGAGCTTCGTGCGCATGCTGCTCGTTCGGGAGACCGGCGGCGGGTTGGCGCTGCTCAGCCTGCTGCCGCAGGAGTGGCAGGGCGGGCGGATCGCCGTCCGCCAGGCGCCGACCCATCACGGTCTGCTGTCCTACGAGGTGACGTGGGAGGACGACCGTCCCGTGCTGCGCTGGCAGCTGCGCGGCCAGTCACGGGTCCGCCTGACCGCCCCGGGCTTGGATCCCGCCTGGTCTACGACCGAGCCCGCCGGCGTAACCCGTAGCCTGCGTAACTCCGTACGGCGATGAACAGCATCCGCACCTTCGCGAGGAAGCCCTGCAGCGGGGTGGCGAGCTTCTCCTCCTTCGTGCGGTGCCACATCCCCGAGCAGACGAACGCCGCGACCGGCAGGCCCAGCTCGCCCGCCCGTGCGTTCAGCGCCGCCTCCACCTGAAAGCCGGCGATATCGCGTGGGTCGAGCGAGGTGAACAGCTCTCGGCGCAGCGCCCGCTCGCCGGTCAGGATCGGCAGCACGTGCAGGAACAGTGGGCTCAGCAGCGGGCCGCGGTCGAACAGCCCGCAGGCCATCGCGGCGCTGCCCGAGGTGACGGTGCGCACGAGCCGGTCGACGTGGTACGGGCGCAGGCCGATGAGATCGGCGTCGAGGAACACGATGACCTCCGCGTCGGTGGCGGCGACACCGACGGCCATCGTCTCGCCCTTGCCGCCCTGCTGGCAGATGACGACCCGCGCCCCGGCGGACTCGGCCTGCTGTCGGGTGTCGTCGGAAGAGCGGTTGTCGGCCACGATGACCTCGTCCACCAGCGGTGAAGCCGCGGCGACCGCCACCACCGCGCCAATCGTCGCGCCCTCGTTCAAGGCGGGAATGACCGCCGCTACAGAACGCATATGCAGCCGCCCCTGTACAGCACATTCATGTCCCTGGCGCTGTGCGCACGCCAGCTCGCTGTCGTCCTCACGTCGGCGCTCGCTCTTTGGGGGTTTCCAAGCGGCATGCCTAGGGATGTACCCGCGCAGCCTCGCATGGAACCCTGGGGGTCGGCTGCGAGCGCTGATCCAGATTCTGCGTGGAGCGGGCGAAGGGGTGGCGGGGGTGTCGGGTTGACCACCCGGGCGACAGACAGGCCGTCAGACAGGCAGAACGGCGGGTTGATGGCCGGCCTGTACCCGCTCCTGGAAGCCACCGCCGGCCGGCTCGAGGCCATCCTCGAGAAGGCCACAGGCTCCGCGAGCAGGCCCGAAAGGACCGGCGGTGAGCGTTCCACTGGAGGTTGGTGGAGCGGCTGTGCCAGGCCGCTCATACGGTGGGCCGCGCCCGCCACGCCCGACCTCCAGGCCCTGAGATGGGAGGGCTGGCATGAGCTGCTGTGGCAGATCCAGTGGCCCCTGGATGGTGCCGCGGAACAGATCCACGCCGATGAGGCAGGCCGCGAGCTGGCCCAGGCCAGTTGGAAGCACGTGCGTGGGTTCGCCCAAGGATGGCCGGATGAGCACCGTTACGACGCTTGATCTTGGCGCGGCGCTCGCGGAGATCCTCGATGGTGGCGAGGACGCGCAGCGCATCCAGGATCAGGCCCGCGCTGTGGGCGGCTGCGAGCATCCGATCCGCCTCCGCGGCCAGGTGGGCATCGTCGATCGGACGACCGGAGAGCTGGAACGGGTCTGGCCATCAGAGGCTGCCGGACGGGGTGGCGCACACGCGGTGCAACAACCGGCGCGCGTCGCTACGAGCCGTGCTCACGGCTGTACCAGCAAGACGCATGGCAGCTCGTCGTCTCCGGACTGGCCGGCGGCAAGGGCGTGCCCGACTCCATGGCGGGCCATCCGACGCTGTTCGTGACGCTCACCGCGCCCAGCTTCGGTCCTGTCCACACGAGAGCGACCGACGACGCAGGGCGAGCGTTGCCCTGCCGTGCTCCTCGGGACGAGGCCGGCGATCCGTGCGAGCACGGCCAGCCCACAACGTGCGCGAAGCGGCATGCCGAGGACGATCCCGAACCCGGGCGTCCGCTGCGCATGGACTGCTGGCTGTCGGCAGTCGATGTGCAGAGCATGATCGACCTCTACCAGGCAGGCACCACGGCGAAGGAGTTGACCGAAAAGTTTGACATCAGCTGAGTAGCGCGCGGCGACTGCTGCGGGAGCGCCGCGGGCGCGGGGACAAGTCGGACTGACGGCTATCTTTACTAGCGCGGCCGCATTCGTGGTGGCCGCGCTGGACCCTCAAGAGCAGGGGCCAGTCAAACTTCCCGAGCGGTGATTTGCTCCGAAGCCGCTAAACGGTGTGTCACTTACCTTCTTTTAGTATATGAACGCCGCAAATCACCTCCTTGACCAGAAATAACAGTGCATTCTGTCCCGCTTCCAATTAACAAGATTCTAGCTACAGTCCACCAGGGAACGCTTTGCCCTCGGACCCCGGCAGCCTCGCACCGACGCGGCCTGATCAAGCACCTACCGCCGCAACAAGTAAGTACGTCGAACCTCGCTTGTGGAAGAAGGATAGCACCTCCTTGCCGTCTTCAGTCAATGCGGCAGCGATATCTTTCTTGGAGCGTGCCACAAGCTCGGCTTTCGCGTCTTGAAGAGCCGACATCAGAGCATACACATACACAATATGGGGCGCCCTCGTAAAGTCAGAGAAGTATGTGGAGTTTTCGGCTGGGTCGCCAGACGACTTGCGAGAGGCAGATGTGACCTTTGCGGCTACTGATTACTTCGTAAAGATGCCGCCCGTGTGTCCGAGCTGGATGGCAAGGAACGGGTTGGTGGTGGTGTATGAGTAGGTAATGGGATATTCAGCGTCGCAAAGTTGCTCCTGATGGTTTGCTTACTCCAGTAACTTCTCAACCCCTACCCGCCCCCCCTTGCCGCCTCCGCCGCAGGCTGCGTCGCTCGTCCGCGCTCAGGCCGCCCCAGACACATCTTGTTGGTTGGTTTTCAATGCCCAGTCAAGGCAGTGATCTATGGAAGGACACCATTGACAGACGCTTTTGGCCTGCTCGATCTGGTCCAGCGCAGGACCGGTCGTGCCAATGGGAAAGAACAGCTCGGTGTCCAGGTCGAGGCAGGCGGCCTTCTCGCGCCAGTGGGTGCTCATGTTTTTTCTCCCGGCGTGGTGTGCCCTGGCCACCCTTGGGTGCTCGGGGGCTGCCCAACAGAGGTGGCCAGGCGGGCGTATGGAGTTGGAGCGGCCGGGGGCGGGGTACGTTGTCGTGTGGAGCGCACGACAACCATCCAGCCGCCGAACCCGGCCGCGGTCGGCGGGCACGTCGTCTCCCCTGTGGGAGTACGTGCCTTGGACTTTGCATCCTGACTGGTGTGCCTCTGGGGTAACTACGCCAGCTCAGATATGGGCGGAATATGCGTAGCGCGCATGAGGCGGACGGGATGTAGACGGCGGGACTAGACTGCGGACGCTTATGGAGCTGCCGAGTGAGGCTGGTGCACGGTTAGGCCACGACTATGAGTAGCAACGGTTCGATCCGCGAGTGCGCGTGCGGGGTGCGCCTGGCCCGGGATAACCGAGACGTGCGCTGTACGGCCTGCCAGGAGAAGGCTCGGGGCGAGGTGAGGTCTGCCCCGAGGGTGCCGCCGGAGTTCTGGGAGGCTGACAGGCTCCAGGCTGCGGTTGCGGATCGGCATATGGGCCGTGTGGTGTGCGTTTACCGTCACCATTCTTTTCATGGGGCACGCCCGTTGTCGCAGGAGTTGGTGGGCGGGTGGCTGGATGTTACGCAAGCGCAATTGAGCCGGATTGAGAATGGGCCGCCGATTCACAATCTTGACACGCTGATTCGTTGGGCGCAGATATTGCGGATTCCGGCGCAGCATTTGTGGTTTGATCTGCCTGGGGAACGGCGGAACGGGTCTGTGGTGATGGGCGGGGGTGGCGGCGGTGTTGGGGTGCCGGATGGGCGACTGCTGGTGGTGGAGTGGACGCCGGAGAGCACCACGTCGCTATTGGAGATGGTGACTGCTGAGGGGTTGGAGATAACGCCGGCTGTGGAGGCGCGTCTGGCTCATGAGTGGTTAGTGGCTGAGCCGCCCCAGGTCGTGGAGGTTGGTGCGGGCAGGCGGATCGGCAAGGAGCTTATTGGCAGGGTTGAGCTGCGGGTGAAGCAGCTTCGGCATATGGATGACTTTGTGGGCGGGCATGACTTGCACGAGTTGGTGGAGAGGGAGTTGTGCGCCACGATATGCCTGCTGAAGGAGGCGGCGTACAGTGAGGCGCTTGGCAAGCGTCTGTTGACGGCTGTGGGTGAGCTGTGTCAGTTGGCGGGTTGGGTGGCGGCTGATGCCGGTCTGCATGATGTGGCGCAGCGGTATCATGTTAGCGGTATTCATGCGGCGTATGCGGCTGATGATGTGCCGCTTGCTGCTCATCTGATTTCTTGGCTGAGTTATCTGTGCAGCTATATGCATAATCCGCATGAGGCGGTGTTGCTGGCGCAGACGGCTTTTGCTGGTGCGCGGGGGCGGGCTTCAGCTACGAGCCTGGCGCTGTTTCAGCAGCGTATTGCCTGGGCGAATGCCCGTGCTGGTGAGCGGAAGCCGACTGAGCGGGCGCTTGGTGTGGCGGATGAGTTGTATGAGCGGCGTAATCCTGCTGATGATCCGCATTGGGTGTATTGGCTGAGTGGTGACGAGTTGGTGGCAATGGCGGGGCGGTGCTATACGGAGCTGCGTGAGCCGGGGCGGGCTGAGCCGTTACTCAAAGATGCGCTTGGTCGTTACGATGAGACGTTTGCCCGTGAGGTGGCGTTCTATACGAGTTGGTTGGCGGAGTGTTATGTGCAGAGTGAGGATATTGATGAGGCGGCCAGGCAGGCGAGCCGGACGTTGGTGCTGTCAACACGGGTGAACTCGGCACGGGCGAAGGAACGGGTCAGATTCCTGCGAAGGCGGCTGCGTCCTTATAGGCATGTGCAGGCGGTGGTGGAGTTTGAGGGGTTGTGGGGGGAGGTTGGGGAGGGGTGAGTTCGGGGCTGGCTGGCGGGTAGTGCGAGATATCAGGGTGGTGTCGGCGGGGGCGGAGAATGTGGTTACGGTCGCACGGAAGCGTGACTTGCTTGCGCACGAGAACGGGAGCCGATCCCCGAAGCGGTGTACGTGGTTTGCTTATGGTGGTGTGGGCTAAGCACGCCTGAACGCCGAGCCGCACAGGCCACAGAGTATGGAGCCTTCTGTGTAGCTGCGTGGTGAGACTTGGAGCGGCGGTCGCAGGAGCAGACGATGACGAAGCGGCGACTGGCGTTGGGGGTTGTGCGGTTTCTGGGTTGGTCGAGGTAGGCGACTGTGGCAGTGTCGAGTGCTGTCAGGGTTGCTGCGTAATAGGCAATAGTATATTTTGGTCTTGCGGGCCCTACGGTTTTTGTTCTATAACTAATCACAAGTATGTCCACAGGCGAAGTTCCACCATCAGATAAACATCCTCTGCCCTATCCCCCGCCAGAGGGGTATGCGCCGCTTGATCTGGCTGGCATGTCGCCAGAGGAGATTGTGGCTGAGTACGAAAGGTCAAGCGTGCTCGTCGCAGAAGAGTCCAAAAATATGCCAGAGGAAGAACGGGTTGAGATCTGGATGAAGAATCCGGATCATTATAAGCTCATGACGCTGGATGACAATCTGCGCAAGCTCGTTGCGGAATATCCGGAGCATGGGCGGGCTGTCTTTGATGTGTTGCGGACAAGCGCCGATCCTGGACAACGTCTCACAGCCCAATCGCTTATCATACTTCTGCTCGTACAAGATGTGGCCGCCGAAGAGCCTCATCCGGAGGAGACGTTGGCTGCCTGGCAAGCAATGTTGCGTGATGAGGATAACACAGTGAGTTGCGAAGCGTATGAAGTTATATTTGAACTACTGCATGGTGAGGCACCGTATGTGGCGGGAGAGGAGCTGACCGAGCCCTTCACTACCATCGTGTATGCCAGGCGGGAGACGAGTCTTACGGAGGCTCTGGAACGGCAGCGGCGACCTCCTGGCGGAGGACGCCGCTGGCGATACCCTCGCGGGCTTGCTCGCGGTGGCCCTTAAGGGTCAGATTGCGAGTAGGGCTGCGATGGTGGAGCTAAGGGGAATCGAACCCCTGACCTTCTGACTGTCAGCCGTCTGCGAGCGATCCAGGCGAGTCCGGAGGGCGCTGCCTGCTGCGGATTCTGACTAGTGGTCCAACTAGTGGTCCAAGCGGAAAGTTCCGTTGACTGTGAGGGGGTCCGGAACCCCAGAGGGGACCCTAGGAGGGCGAGCAGAAAGTCGGGCTAGAAACCGGTGAAGGATCATCCTGAGATGCTCGACCGGAAACGACCGGTATGAGAGAACAGTACCAGTT
The DNA here is from genome assembly GCA_050743125.1 of Egibacteraceae bacterium. Lineage (GTDB taxonomy): Bacteria > Actinomycetota > Nitriliruptoria > Euzebyales > Egibacteraceae > JBOGEB01. Next base: position 804 of record JBOGEB010000017.1, on the reverse strand, counting down.
GGCTCTCTGTGGAGGTCGGGATGCTCGGTCGAGTCGAGGCGCAAGGTCGCTGCTGGCGACACGCCTGTTGCGCCGGCATCTGGTGACGAAGGGGTCGTTTTACGAGCGGCTGGCCGGCCACGGGCATGAGATCGTGACCGACGACGGCTACGCGCACCTGTACGCGCAGCGGACAGGCCGCCGGTCGGTCCCGCCGTCGGTGACGGTCCGCGCGATGCTGTGCGCCGCCCACGACCGCACCTCGGACGCGGAGACCTCCCGGCGGACCAGGGTTGACGCGGACCGGAAAGCCGCGACGGGCGCAGACGACGGCTTCGCTGGGATCGCCGCGGCCACGTTCGCCCCTGTTCCGCGCCCGGACGGTCCTGGCCGACGCCGACCTGGAGCTGTTCGACAAGACGTTGGCGAAGGCGGCCGCCGAGGGGATCGGCAAAGGCGAGCTGTGTGCGGTCGTCGACAGCTCGCCGGTGCGCGGCGCCGGCGCGGCCGCCGACACCTGCGAGCTGGTCCGCGGGTTTGTGTCCAAGCTGGCCCGGGCTGCGGGCGGCGGCTCGACCGGGGCGCAGCGGCCAGGCTGGGACCGCTGCTGGGACCGCTGTGCGAGGCCAAGGCGGACGTCGGCTGGCAGGATCCGGGCGCGCGCAGGGCGGTGCTGGGCGAGCTGGCCGGCGCCGCCTGCGAGCTGCGCCAAGCTGTGGCCGGGATCGACGACGCGGCGGTGGTCGAGTTGGCCGGGCTGCCCGATCAGGTCGTGGACCAGGACGCCGAGGAGGGTGTCGACGGCCAGCCCACGATCCGCCAGGG